>JBJXGU010000028.1:0-16990 GCA_046160245.1 Bacteroidia bacterium | reverse complement strand
GGAAGTGATTTTGATTTATCATTAAGTAATCCAACTTACGGTCGTGCACTTGAATTTGGAACTACCAACTATGCTGTCTTTGCTGAAAATATTTTTCAAATCGGGAAGCGATTGAAAGTAGTGCCGGGCATCCGTTTCGAACAAATAGAAAATAGCATGGATGGTTATATTGATACGACTCAATCGGGCGCAATTAATACTGACAAAAGAAATCGTGAGTTGATTCTTTATGGAATAGGAACCGAATTTATGATCACAGAAAAAACAAATCTATATGTCAACTATTCTTTAGCATATCGTCCAGTCACTTTTTCGGAGCTTACACCATCAGCAACCACTGACATCATCGATCCTAATTTAAAAGATGCAAGCGGATTCAATGCCGACTTCGGTTACAGAGGAAGTTTTGGAAATTTCTTAAACTTTGATGTAGGTGTATTCTATTTGAATTACGATAATCGCATCGGAACCATCACACAAAATGGCGCAGCATTTAGAACCAACATTGGTACATCGGTGAGTCAAGGAATCGAATCGTTTATTGAAATCGATATCGTAAAAGCATTTACAGCGAATTCAAAAGTAGGAAGTCTCAGTATTTTTGCATCCAATTCTTTCATCGATGCGAAGTATACGAAATGGAATAATCCGGCCATTGCAAACGATGTTACAAAATCAATTGAAGATAAGAGTGTAGAAAATGCTCCTCAATACATTCACCGTTTTGGATCGACATATTACTACAAAGGATTTTCTGCAACGTTTCAGCTTAGCAGTGTAGGAGATGTATTCACCGATGCCGTGAATACCGAATTACCAAATGCAGCGGGTACAATTGGAAAACTTTCAGGTTATCAAGTGATGGACGCTTCGTGTACTTATCATTTTTTGGAACGATACAATGTGAAAGCCGGAGTTAATAATATCGCCAACGAAAAATACGCAACGCGCAGAGCTGGTGGCTATCCAGGTCCTGGTATTTTGCCCGGCAACGGAAGAACAGCATTTGTGAGTATTGGCGCGTCGTTTTAATGTATTATTGCTGCCCTCGAGAGATACACAAAGAGAAACAGAGAGAAGAGCGGACATTTCTATACTGCGTTCAATAATTGAATGGCAGCGATTCATCTATTCGATTTTTCTAATCTTATTCGACCCATCTTTTGACGGATTCAACATGCTTTTAAATGCATTTGAATAGTTCCATTTTCAGAACAAATTTTTAAAATCTAATTTTCCATCATGATAGTTGAAAAGGGAGTAATACTCTCTAAATTTCTACTTAAATCAGCAAAACGAAATTTATTTCTTCAGTAATCAGTGGTCGAAGTGATAATCATCATTTTAAATAACATACCTACTCCCGAAATTTGTACTTGAAAATTAGATATACTATGAAAACAAAATTGATACTTACAATGCTATTGTACACTTCCATGATGCAAGCTCAAGTTAACGTAGATTGGTTTAACTATCCAGGAGGTGTTTCCTTGGCGATGGATTCGGCTAACAATGTCTACACTGCGAATTGGGATTATAATCCAGCAGGCGATATTACCTTGACCAAGAGAAATGCTGCAGGAACTATTCTGTGGAACGTAAGTTACAACAATACAGATAATACGAAACATGAAGTAGCTACTTGGGTAGAAGTAGATCGCGCAGGAAATATTCTTGTTTCAGGTACGATTCGTTCGGGATATTCCAATCCTGTGAACGCAGCAAGTCTTTTGATGAAGTATAATTCAGCGGGTGTCCTCTTATGGCGGGTCGTGTATGAAAGCTCATTTGATGGTTCCTACACAAGAAAATGTTTAGTGGATGCCAACAATAATATTTATGTGTTGGGATTAGGAACCGGACCCATCGGACAAGTAACGAAGGTGAAAAAATTCGATGCTTCGGGCAACGCGCTTTGGAATTATTTCGATACAGGTGGCGGAGCAGCGGTTAATTTCAAATTTACTCCGGATAATAAAATTGTACTGATCAAACGTGGAATAACGGGTAGCATAAATTCTTATTCAAAAATGGATTTGAATGGCAATTTGATTTGGAACTCTGCCGGAATAACAAGTATTTCGGGTGGCGACGCTGCCGGTGATGGGTTTGGAAATACCTATATTGTCAATGGTGCTCCGAGTGAGTTAAAGAAACTTTCTCCCAATGGCGCTGTGATTTGGACACAACCCAATGCCTTCAACGGAAATAAAGTAGAAGTAGGTAACGATCATCAACCGGTGGTGGGTGGATATCCGACCACAAGTTATGGAGTCATCATAAAGAAATACGAGGTTTCCGGTAATTTACTTTGGGAGAACCTCGATGCAGATGGTCCGAGTTTATCATTGCTGGCTCTTGCTCCGATGAGGCTGGATGCATCCAACGCTGCCTATATTGCAGGCAGCACCATGTCTTCGATGGGAGTGTGCAAAGTGAATAGCAATGGAACTTCTGTATGGGCAGCTACTACGTCGAGTGGTTATCCTGTTTGGTTTTCATTCGGCACCGATAATAATGTGTATGTGACGGGAGGAACTACAGCGCGATTTGTGCAAGCGCCTCCTGTTTTAACTTGTAATGCACCTATTAATTTATCGGTGACGACAATTACGGGCGCCTCTGCGAAACTAAATTGGGGCGGGATACCCAATATTATTCGGTACACGATTTATTATAAAAAATCGACCGATGTTGCTTGGACAAAAGTGAATGTAGCTAAATCCAAGACAAATTGGACGTTGAATAATTTGGTTTGCAATGCTACGTATAAATGGAAAATCAGAACGGTTTGTGATACGATAGGAGTGACAACACTTTCTGTGTTTTCACCAGTACAAACTTTTACAACCGGCGTTTGTAGATTGGGTGATCAAGCGATGGAATCTCAACACAACATTTTAATTTATCCCAATCCGGTAGGTGATGTAACTACCATTTCATTTGATGCTGATGAAGCAAGTGATGTTTCTGTTTTGTTGTATGATGCAATGGGTAGAGAAGTAAAGAATACCATCTTACAAAATATTTCAGAAGGACGTAATGAAATCCAGCTGGATTTGTCGGAGTTGAAAGGCGGTATTTATTTCTGCAAAATTTCTTTAGATGGGTCTACACAGTTTACAAGAATCATTAAAAATTAGTTGTTCAGAAAAGTTTAATACATTTCTGACTGAAGACCCAATCAATTTCCGTACGCTCCTCTTCATAGATGGAGGGTGCGGTTTTTTTTTGGTCGGAGATGTTGTATTCTGATTTCAATTTTTTATATAAATTTACATTTCTAACTATTGCTGGTCTAAGAAATGAAATCTACTATTGAAGCCTACAATGCATCACTTTCAAAAGGGGAGCGGGAAATCTGCATCACCTTAGAGGGAATTATCAATCAATACTTGCCCGAGGCAGAAAGTAAAATTTGGCATGCTCATCCTGTTTGGTTCTTGGATGAAAATCCGGTGGTAGGCTATAGCAAATTGAAAGGCGGAATTCGTTTGCTCTTTTGGAGTGGCGTTAGTTTCGAAGATGATAAATTAAAGCCAGGCTCTGGTAAATTCAAAGACGCATCGATGCTTTATACCTCTGTCGATGAAATAAAATTAAAAGACCTAAAATCGTGGCTCCGTAAAGCAAAAGAAATCAAGTGGGATTACAAAAATGTAGTCAAGCGCAAAGGTGTTTTGATTCGCTTAAAATAATTTGGATGTTGCATTGAATGGATTCATGTTCTCCTGTCCCTGATGGGCAATAATAGCTATTCTGAAGCGATGCTTATTCTTTGGTTCTTTAGCTCAATATTGAAACTGATTTTTGCTTTCAGCGCATTAAAAACTCGCAAGATTGTATCTATCGTTACATTGGTGGTGTTATTTTCTAACTTTGATATTTGCGCCTTTTGAACACCTATCAACTTTCCAAGTTGCTCTTGCGTTAAGTTTCTTTCATGACGAACTTGGCGGATCATGTCTCCTAATAATTCCATTTGCAAGTCTTGCTCGGACTTGTCGCGATTTGTTGAGCCTTTCTTTCCAATGAACTCATCCTTCACTTCATCCATTGTATAGAGCTTCATTTTATTTTTAGTTGCCATGATTACTATTTTTTATGTTTTAAATACTGCTGTCTCATTCGTTCAGCTTTTTCAATATCGTAGATTACATTAAGTCTTGTTTGGTTGTCGACTCCAACAAGAAATTTCCTTGCTTCTTCCAAAAACAAAACTTCGTAAATTTTTTTCATACACAATGTTTCCATACAAAGATACTTATAAAGATATCCTTTTATAGAAATTCTGAGAATTTCATTCGTAATTCGACCCCATCGAGGTCGCATATTTATAGAAATAATCCACCACAAAATAATCCGACCCCAGCGGGGTCGCATCTTAATAGAAAAATAATCCCCCACAAATAACCTGACCCCGTAGGGATCGAACATCATTTCCATCATCACCAACGAAAGGAAATGACATTCACAACAGAATAAATTTATTATCGGATTTTCACATCTCCAGAATCTCGGAGCGATCTCATCCAATCATTTAATCATCATTCATTCGAAATCCGACCCCAGAGGCCGTATGTTTGTAAAGCATAAGTTCCAGAATATTATTAGTTTTAGATACGAACTAAACAATAATAAACCGAAACCTATGCAAGCACAAAATAACAAATTGGATTTTAATGGACAAAACATTTACGTGGGATTTGATGTACATTTAAAGAGCTGGAAGGTTACTATTCTGACAGAAAAGTTGACTCATAAGACTTTCTCTCAAGATCCGAACCCAAAGATATTATATGAGTACCTTGAGAAAAACTTTCCAGGTGCAACGTATCATTCTGCCTATGAGGCTGGATTTTGTGGATATTGGATACATAATCGCTTAAAGTCATTAGGAATAAATTCTATTGTAGTAAATGCTGCAGATATTCCAACAACTCATAAAGAGAAAGTACAAAAGGAAGACGCTCGAGATAGTCGGAAAATAGCTAGAGAATTGAGAAACGGAAATTTAACACCAATATTTGTTCCCATGTCAAAAACACTTGAAGACAGAAGTTTGGTTCGCAATCGATCAGCCTTAGTAAAGGATTTGGCAAGAAATAAAAACAGAGTTAAATCATTTCTCCATTTCTATGGTATTGAGTTGCCAGAAAAATATAATAAATCAAAGAATAATTGGTCCAATCAATTTGTCATTTGGTTAGATTCAATTGAAATGGAAGAGTTAAGTGGGAAGCAAACACTAGAGAGTCTTGTATTATCTAGCAAGAATTTAAGAGCCTCAGTATTGCAAACAACGAAGCATATAACAGATCTATCAAAAACAGAAGCATATAAAAATAATGTCCAACTTCTAAGAAGTATCCCAGGAATAGGATTATTAACGGCGATGATGATATTGACTGAACTCGAAGATATAAATCGATTCAAAAATTTCGACTCGCTCTGCGGGTTTATAGGATTGATTCCATCGACACATTCCAGTGGAGAGAACGAAGTGATTGGGGAAATTACGTCTAGAGGACACAGTGTATTAAGAAGTGCAATAATAGAAAGTGCTTGGGTAGCGGCAAGGCATGATCCTGCGTTAATCAAAAGCTACAATGAATTATGTAGACGAATGGAGCCAAATAAGGCAATAATTAGAATAGCGAGGAAATTATTAAATAGAATAAGGTATGTATTAAAGGAGAAAAAAGAATACGTCTTTTCTGTAGTGAAATAAACAACAATTTCTATGAAGCAAAATAAATTAGTGAGACTGCTATTCACCCCTTGCGGCATCGATTAATCGGTGTCCGCTACCCGGAGGCAGCAGCTCACTTTCTATAAAAATTAAAGCACGGCAATGCGACCCAAAACAAAGTTGGTTTCGCTTATAGAAGGATATTTTATAGAAATTGATTCTAAGAAAAAAGGAAATAAAACTTGTAGCAGTAATGAGTTTTATTAGCCATAATAGACAGTAAATAAAATAAAAAAGCCTCAATAAAGAGGCTTAATGTATATTTACGTTATAAACCTTATTGCTGATGGGTTGCTCTCCAGCAGAGCCCACTTCCTCTATGGGTTTACATAGTAAAAATAGTAAAATAATACACTGAAACTTGTTTTACAACATAGAAGGGGTCGCACATCATTTCGATCATCGCCAAATTGGTATCAAAAAAAATCCGCATTAACATGAATATGCTAATGCGGATATGGATATGGGTGTTAACCCTGATGTGTAATCGTTTTTACGATTTCTAAAATGGGGCCTTGCCCCGAATGGTAATCGTTTTTACGATTTCTAAAATGGGGCTTTGACCCGAATGGTAATCGTTTTTACGATTTCTACATCGTGGTTATTTCACACGCTCTACGTACTCTCCAGTGCGCGTATCTACTTTCACTCTGTCTGTATCATTAACGAAGAGTGGAACGTTCACCACCGCGCCGTTTTCAAGCGTTGCAGGCTTTAACGTGTTGGTGGCAGTATCTCCTTTTAATCCAGGTTCGCAATACGAGATCGCCAACTCAACAAAAGTAGGAGGCTCCGCTAAAATTACTTCTTCCGCTTCGAACGATACTTTCACTTCCATGCCTTCTTTTAAAAATTTAAAAGAGTTTCCAAATAATTCTTGAGGAACAGGAACTTGCTCATACGTTTCATGGTCCATGCAGATCAGGTTTTCACCATCGCTGTATAGATATTCCATGGTCTTATAATCTACTCTTGCAATTTCAACTTCTTCTCCTGAGCGAAAACGATTTTCCATCGTTTTGCCGGTTTTAAGATTACGCATTTTACCTTGGTAGAATGCGCGTAAGTTTCCTGGTGTACGATGTTGCCATTCTACTACCTGACAAAGTTCACCATTAAAACGTAATACGGTACCTACTGATACATCTCCTGTATTTGCCATACGAAGTAAATTTTATGTTTGTTGAATTGAAATTACTTTTAACAAAGAAGGCAGAGAATTCCTCTGCCTTCTCATTTTTATTTTATCATATTTTATCCTTCAACAACGTCGAAGTTTAACTTCGCACGAATGTCGCGTAGAATAATGATTTCAGCAGTGTAAGTGCCGACTTGTTTGATATGATCTGTTGGCATTACCACGTTCTTTTTGTCGATTTCATAACCCATGTTTTTGAGTTTATCTACAATTTGCTGTGAAGTAATGGAACCGAATAGTTTTCCGTTTTCACCCACCTTAGCTCCAATAGAAAGTGTAACACTTGCTAATGCGGCAGCTAATTTATCAGCATCCATGCGGAGCTTGTTGAATTTGTGAGCACGTTGCTTAACTACTTCAGCATGTACTTTGCGATTTGTTTCGTTGGCAATTACTGCAAGTCCGTTTGGAATTAAGTAATTACGACCGTACCCGTTACGAACTTTCACGATATCGTCAGTGTAACCAAGGTTTTTAACGTCCTGTTTGAGAATGATTTCCATGGTTCAGCTTATTTTAAAAGATCAGTTACATACGGCATCAAGCTCAGGTGACGTGCACGCTTTACAGCTTGACCCACTTTACGTTGGAACTTCAAAGAAGTACCGGTAAGGCGGCGGGGAAGTAATTTCCCTTGCTCATTTACGAATTTAGTTAAAAATGTAGCATCCTTGTAGTCAATGTACTTGATGCCCATTTTCTTGAAGCGGCAGTATTTCTTTTTGTTTACCTCCACTGCCGGTGGATTTAGAAAGCGGATGTTTCCGCTAGCGTTTGAATGTGTCGACATGTTTAGGTTTTTTTAAGATACTGCTTCTTCTTGTTTCTTTTGGGTTGCGTTTTTACGTTTTCTCTCGTTGTAACCAACAGCATGCTTGTCTAGAGCAATGGTAAGAAAACGCATAATACGCTCATCCCGTTTGTATTCAACTTCTAACTTAGCTACCAAGGTAGGTTCAGCTTGAAATTCAAATAAAAAGTAGAACCCTGTGTTCTTCTTTTGAATCGGGTAAGCCAGTTTGCGTAATCCCCAATTGTTCTCATGAACAATTATGGCACCGCTGTCGGTGAGGAATTTACGATGTTTAGCAACCGCTTCATCAACTTGCTCCTGCAGTAATACCGGAGTAAGGACGATTACGGTTTCATAATTTTTTTTCATTATAACTGGTTTTTTTCCTTTTTTTAAGGACTGCAAAGATACTAAATCCAGTTACTTGAGCAACCTTTTTCTCGAGTTAATGGTTGTTTTTAGCAACTAAGTTTTACTTTGCCTATAATTCATTGTTTTTGAGTTAGATAAGCTGCAAGCTTCAAGCTTCAAGAAGTTTATCTTAAAGTAAAAAATCATTTTAAAATTAAATCTATTCTTCCTCGTAAATCTAAACAGACACAGAGCGCAGCAATTTGCCAATTTGCCAATCCACCAATTCACCAATTCACCAATTACTCATAACGCAACGCCTCTATGGGATCGAGATTCGATGCTTTTATCGCCGGATAAATTCCTGCTGCTAATCCTACAACAAAGCAAACACTGAAACCTAATGCAATCCAATCCCATGGGATGATAAACGCTCCTCCAACAGCCATCGAAATTAAATTTCCAATAAGCACCCCTAAAATAATTCCGGTTATTCCGCCTAGTTGACAAATGACGATGGCTTCGGTTAAAAATTGTTTTCGAATGGTTTTTCGATTGGCGCCGAGCGATTTTCTGATTCCAATTTCTCGTGTTCGCTCTGTAACACTCACGAGCATAATATTCATCAAACCTATAGATGCACCTAAAAGCGTAATGATACCAATAATGGTAGCATATAAAGTTACGTCACTCAACGAATCAATCATCATAGCAGACAAACTATCACTTTGAGTAATTTCAAAACTATTATCCTGGATGATGGGATCCTTCCGCACATTTCTCATCAGACTGGTGGCTTCGCCGGTTGCAGGTTCTAAGTCGGTAATCTGCTTCAATTTTACGGTGATGGAGTAGGTGGAATACACTGAGCCGTAATCTTGCTTGGCATTGGAAAGAGGAATCAAACAAACTTTATCCCCTCCAAATCCCATGCTAGATCCTTTTTCGGCGAGCGTTCCTACCACTCTGTATTTGGCCGGACCAACGCTCACAATTTTGTCGATGGGATTCGTATTTTCAAAGAGCTTATCGACCAATTCTTTTCCCAATATGCAAACATGCAATCCTTCCTCTAAATCATGTCCGGTTAAGTTTCTTCCTGAGGCCAACGTATATCCTGAAACATCGAGGTAATTGGCATCCACACCCATAACGGTTATGTTGGGGTTCGATTTCGTGCTTTCAAACTTAATAACCCCAATCTGATCTGCCATCGTGGAAACCGAAACTTGGGATGGGTATTTGAATCGTTCAGAAAACTCAAGTGCTTGATAATAAGTAATTTTAGGATGTCTTTTGGCTCGTTTGGATTTGCCTCCCATGTGGATATTCATCCCCGAATTGCGGATGGTGAAAGAATTAGAGCCCATACTTGAAAAACTACTGCTAATAGACCCTTTTAAGGCATCAATAGAGGTTAAAATACCTACTAATGCCATAATTCCGAATGCAATAATGAGGATCGTTAAAACGGTTCTCAGCATTTGACCTCGAATAGCAGACATGGCCATACGAATATTTTCCCTCGTTGTCATGCTCCAAATGTAGAGATGTTCTGTTTATTTAATGAATTTTATGGCGGAACTGGATAAAATCTTTTATAAAATGCAATAAATAGTATCTAAAAGCCGTATCATTGCGTATAGAAAAACATAATCCAAAAATAAAAATGAAAAAATTCCTTCTTGCAGCTGCTTTTGTAACCGTATGTTCATTTAGCTCTGCCCTTGCTCAAACTGCAGTTCAAACTGAAAAAGCTACTATTGTAAATGATGCTCCACAAAGTGAAGTAGCAAAAGAAAAGTCAGCTGCTAAACCTGCAGCATCTTGCTGCTCTAAAAAATCAAAAGATGCAAAAGCTTGCTCTGATAAAGAAGCAAAGTCTGCTGCTGGAAAATCTTCTTGCTGCCAAAAAGGTGGTCACACCGATGCGAAAGCAGAAGAGAAAACAGATGCTACCCACAAGCATTAATCGATTATCATAAAATTGAAAAGCCTCCAACTTTGGAGGCTTTTTTTATGTTTAATTTTTAATTAAACATTGATAGAATTAATCTTAAGTAAAAAAGTGCAATCGTTTTTTCTTGCTAAATTTTCCAATAAAGATTTCAATGGTTAAATACAAATTTATCTGATTATAGTAATTTTTTAATTCCCTCTCCCCTGGAGAGGTCGCGAAGCCTCGCGAAGGGAGAGGCTTAAACAATATGCTGGCAATAATTTAATCGCACACGAATAAAGCTTTTTTCTTCGCCAATTTTTTGTCGATAAAATTTCTTGCTAAAGTACGCTAAGGTTCTCTTCGCCATTTTTTGTCGCTAAGTTTTCTCGCAGGGCGCAAAGCCCTGCCTGCCGGCAGACAGGCGCAAAGTTTTAAGTCGCTAAATTGTCTCGCAAAGGCGCAGAGTCGCAAAGATCGCAGAAGAAAATATCATCATAAAGATCACAACTTTCTGCTAATTTCGAACTTGCCTGCTGCAAGCAGGTTCTGAATTCTTAATTCTTAATTCTGAATTCTTAATTCTTAATTCTTAATTCTTAATTACCCTACGTGTTCCAACAACTCCATCAAACTCCGAATCGTAATCACAGGTGCATTATGCTTTTCTTTTCCATGCGGTGCAAAATGTACTGCTGTCATTCCTGCATTTAAGGCTCCGTAAACATCGGTTTGATAAGTATCACCAATCATCATACAATCTTCCATCTTTTTCGCTCCTGAATGTTGCATGGCATGATGGAAAATTTTAGGATCGGGTTTGTGTATGCCCACTTCTTCCGAGACAAATACCGTATCGAAATATTTGATTAACCCCGATGAATTCATCTTCACATGTTGTGCTTCTTTGAAGCCATTGGTAATAATGTTTAATGAAAATTTGGTGTGAAGCGCATCTAATAATTCAATCGTTCCTGGAATTAAATATTGCTTGTGCGGTGTTCGCATCACAAAGGCATCGGCCAATGAATTGGCAATCGCATCGTCGTGAATGTCGAAATCTTGCAAGGTGTGTACAAAGCGATGAAGTCGAACTGCATCTTTTCCTACTTTGTTGTCCGAATACAATCCCCACAATCGTTCATTATGCTGTTTGTATTGCACATGAAAGGTATCGAAATCGGGAACGCCTTTTTGTGTGAGATTTAATTCTTCAAATATTTCACTCAAACTTTCTTCCGCATTGCGATCGGTATCCCACAAGGTATGGTCTAAATCGAAGTAGAGGTGACTGTATTTCTGGCTCATGGAATAACTTGTTCTTGTAAATCTTTTATACTAGCTACGTGGAGTAATTCAAAGACAGTAATCATGGACACCGACCAAAAAAGTATCGAGAAGAACATGTACAATAGGATTTTCTTTTTGCTGTCTTCTAAACTGTTTGCAATGATAGTTCCAATGGGAATGGAGAGGAAGATGGGCGTGATGATTGCAATGCCTGTGAGTCCGTATTTTTTCCAAATTTGAACGATGCGTCGATTTTTTTTGGTGAAGACTTTACGCTTTTCATCTTTGTCAACATACTCGTAATTCACAATAAAGTTTCCATCTAGATCTACTTTAGGCTTTGAGAAAATTCTAGGTTTTTGTCGCCATCGTCTGAATTTTCTAAAGAGCCAATGTTCTAATTGGAAAAAAGGTTTGGAGAGATACGAAAAGACAATCACGCCCAACATCCCACCAATTACACAATAAATTACCGATTCTGGAAGTGTGAATTCGTGTTGCTTATTGTAATACGCAAAGGCAGGACCCGCTACGAATTTAACGCTGCTTAAAAGTATGACTTGAACGATTTTCCAGATCTCGATCATTTATTTTTATTCCTTCTTGGCTATCTCTGTAAACTCAATTGAAAAGTGTTTTCTTATTCTTATTCTTTCTCGCCATAAGCCAAATCCCCAGCGTCACCTAAGCCGGGAACAATATAAGCTTGTGCGGTTAACTCATCATCAACCACACCTACCCAAATATCAACTTCAGCAGGCATATGTTTTTTCAAGTACTCTACACCTTGTGTACTTGCAACAGCGGCAACAATATGTGTATGCTTGGGCTTTCCTTTTTCGGCAATGGCGCGATAAGTCGTCACCATCGATGATCCCGTAGCAAGCATAGGATCGGCGAGAATGAGAATGCGATTTAATATGGGAGGACTACTGATATAATCTAAATGAATATCGAACGAGCCATCTTTATGATGTTTTCTATAAGCAGAAATAAATGCATTGTCGGCATGATCAAAATAATTTAAGATGCCTTGATGTAAAGGTAATCCTGCTCTTAAAATAGTTCCTACAATGGGTTGCTCTGACATCAACGAAACATTGGCAATTCCTAAGGGCGTCACTACTTCCACCATGTGATAGGGAAGTTTTTTAGAAATTTCTAAAGCTGCAATTTCTCCGATGCGCTCTAAATTTCTTCGAAAGCGCATCCGATCTTTTTGCACTTCAACATTTCTGAGTTCAGCAATAAATTGGTTGATGATGGAATTTCCTTCGCTTAATAAATGAACCATAATTTTAGATGTATAAGCCTCCGTTAATGTGTATAATTTGTCCTGTTGTAAATGATGCTTCTTCACTGCATAGATAAAGAGTTGCCGATGCTAATTCATCGGCATGCCCTAGTCTAGATGCGGGTGTTGCACTTTTAATTTTTTCTTGTTGAGGTTCGTCTACTGAGTGAATCATGCCTGCGTCGAAATATCCCGGCGCAATGCAATTTACCGTAATGTTGAAGTGTGCTAATTCTACGGCTTGTGCTCGCGTAAGTCCTTCGAGTGCGGCCTTGGAGGCAGCGTAGGCAGAAGTTCCGGCCAATGGGCGATGTGCTACAACAGACGAAATATAAATGATGCGTCCTTTTTCATAAGTACGCATTTGCGGAATGCAATGCTTGCTGAGCATCCAAGCTGCAGTGGTGTTCACGCTGAATATTTCTTGCCAGCTTTCTAAACTTTGTTTCCAACTTAATCCGCTGTAAGGGATTCCTGCATTGTTGACGAGTACTTCCACAGAACCCATGTTACTGCGAATGTGATTCATCATGCTGATCACATCTTCTTCATTTCTTAAATCGGCTTGGAAGAGTTGATGATGATTTTCATCTCCACCAAGTTCTTTTAGTAATGCATGGGCTTCTTCAACATGTTGAAAGTAATGCAACGCGAGACGATAGCCGGCCTTCGCCATTTTTCTGGCTAATGCGGAACCAAGTCCTCCTGTTGATCCTGAAATTAATGCTATTCTCGACATATTTAACGCTTTAACCAACGTAGCGCCTTGGGCAGCCGATTGATCTGAAGTCGTAAATATACACAATCAACGCTTCCAAAACTTTGGAAAAATTGGGCGATACTTTTAACAGATGAGCCTCCGAAATCTAAATCAATATCTTGCGAAGAATTTTCACGAATAAATTGATCAAAAAGAAAATGCATGGCGCCTAATTTTCTTCCTTCTGGACTCGAAAATCCTTTTAAATATAAATTTCGTTTTCCGGTTTTGATGAAAAATGCCGCGGCCAGAATTGTTTTCTGCGGATCCTGAACGGCCCAGCAGGTTCCAATGGCATTGCGCGCCGATGCTTGCATGAGCTTCAATAAGGTTTGGTAATCGGAGTCACTAAATTTTTCGGCTGCGATTTTCTGATGTTCTTTAAAGGAATCAACTAGTAACTCCGGCGCAAAGTCTTTGTAGATTTGTAAGTGTTTCTTTTCAGCCTTTTTTAAATTACGCAATAAATTTTCATTGTACCCTTTTTGAATTTCTTCATATGAATTACGAAGTGATAGTTGCTGGTAAATCTTAGATTCTGATTTTGCAATAGCCGGAACTTCTTGATGGTTTTCGTGTAGACAAAAATCAAGATATTTGAATTCTTCTGGAATAGCTTCGAGCAATTGAATGCGTTTGCTTTCGGTAATTTCATTTTTGGAGATCACTCCGTAATGGCGAATAAAAAAAGCTTGATGGATGTACTCAATACCTAATTTGTTTTTATAAGCAAATGGTAAAACGGTTTCGTAGTTTCCCTCTACTAAAGCGCCCCATTGCTCGCAACAAGTATCTAAATACCAAGAAAAATAAAAAGCCTGTGCATCTTTACTTTGTGCGATGCATTCATCCCATTTATAAACATCGATTTCCTTTCGTTGTAAAAATCGAATCATACGAATTTATTTTTTTGGTCACGAAATATAGTGAATTGATTTTCTGATTTTTTATCGAGGATGAATTGCTCGAGCGCATTGAGTCCATAACGACTCAATGCTTTGGGATGTCCAATTACCACCATTTCCTCTTTATTTGCGCTGCGATGTTGTCTGAAGGCTCTCCACAATAGGCTGGCATTGTATCCATCTACCGACACGGTATTATGTGTCCATCGACTTAATATTTTGAGCCGTTGTCCAGGAGCAGCCACCGGAATGCCATCGCCCAAGGGTTTGTGCTGGTGTGGATTTAATCTGCCCAATAAAAATAATCTCCAATAAAAAAGTGGGGAGTTGTGAATAGAGCTGATGGGGATTTCTGTAAAGTTACCTTCGGGATCTTCCACATTCGGATTGTCCGAAAATTTCCATTGTCCTTTTAGTGGTGCACCTCTAAAATCATATTTATATAAATCCGATTCATAATGTCCATTCGCAAATACGCTACTGTCGACACGAATTCCGTTTTCATACAATGCATTCTTGATTCGAGGAAATGGTTGAATGCACCAGCCACCAGCACGAAAAGCATAAATTTCGTTGGGACCTGTAAAGGCTTCGAGTCGGGAATTGTAACGTTGACAAATGGATTTAATTTCTTCGTCAGAAAAATCATCCAGCTTGTACCGATCTACTTTACAAACCCATTGGTTGCCGTCATAGTAACTGTCTTCCCAATGCGGATGAATATGCAATTGTAAGTCGTGACCTGTTTTCCAAAGTTTTTCGAGTTGGGTGCAAAGTGCAGCATGATCTTTTTGTAGTGATGGATGTTTTATCATTTCTGATTCCATCTTTAGCAGAAAGCCAATGTCAACGAATTGGCAAAGTTTCACTCCATGCTTGTCGGCCATCTCTGTTAACATACGGGTAGGTTCGAGAATGCACTTCTCTACGGTCCCTGGTCGATCACCAAAGTAAATTTCATAATCAAAGGTGAGGTAAATTTGCATCAAGTCAATTGGTTTTTGTCGCCGTAAGGAGTGTACATGGTTACGCCAAAGTCATGATAGTATTTTGTCATCACCGCTAACATTTTTTCTGCATCGAGAAGTAAGGTATTCGCCTCTGCAACTTTTCCTTTGGTAAGCACATTTTCTTTTTCAAAAATAGGAACTAATGCATCACAATTTCTTTTTGCAGAATAAATGGGGTTGTGCACTTTAGTTTGGACTTGATGAATTTGTCCTATTTCATCTTTTATCTGAACTTCAAAAATTTGATCGTCGTAAACAGGATATATAAAATCGACTGCATCTTCTAAAGTATGCAAACTGGTGCCAGCTCCGTTTAAGGTGGTGCCTAGCATTAATATCTTTCCTTTTTTTTCTGCCAACTTCCTGAATGGCGATTCTTGATCGTAGGGTGTTATTCTTCCCAGATGCGTTGCCGTTAGATACTCCGCTAATGGACCATAAGCACAAACAGGATCTGTAGGATGTAAACTTCTTTTTACCCCTGACATCTTTCTAAATTCTTCAGTGATGATTCCCGTCGCAGAAGGAGTGTTCAGCACATCAAAAACAGGATTTGCATTCAAGTAATCTTTATTTCTTCCTTTCGCTGGAAAAGTCGGCATAAGTAAAGTTCCCGTGAGACTAATTGCTTCGAGAAGGGCTTGAATTACCGTGGTGGGTCCATCTTGCACAAACCCAATTTTACTTAAACTGCTATGCACTAAAAGCACATCTCCCTCAATAATTCCAATCTTTTTTAAGTCTGCAATTAATTCTTCTTTTGAAAAACCACCTTTCTTTTGTTGTTGAGCAAGCTTTTGGTTTCTGAAAGATTTCTTAATCCGCTTCGCCATTTCCAGAGACCACTCCGGACTATTCTTTAACAAAACATGAATTAGTTTATTTTTCATGCGCATGCGATTTGATTGGAATATCTTTTACTGCATAAGCAACAATCTGCTCGTAAACATCTCTCCAGCCTTCCCACTCTTCTTTGTCGTTCACACTTTGATTATGCCACAAGGTAACGAAGGTTCCATTCACGGCCTTTACTTCATCAATTAATCCTTTCGCTCGCAGTACTGATTCTTTAGGATCCATTTTCATGTAATCTTTCATCGTTCCGTCCATCAGCATAAACGGAACTAAACTCAATTTGGTACTTACATCTAAATCTAAATCGTAAAAGTTAAAAGGTGTGCAAATGCTGGCTCTAAATCCAATTTCAGAAGCATAACCCATCGAGTAATCTTCGGTGATATCATTCTCTAATAAATTGCGATACGTTTCAGGAAAAGTCACCTTTAAATAATGTTGTCGGCTTTTAGTGACTTGACGTTTCAGTACTTTATTTAATCTTTTAATTTCTTTTCGAAGTTGATCTCTATTGGAATTGCTGTAGTAGGAGGGATGCACGCCTACCTCAGCATAATCGGCAATACTCTTGATGAGTGTTTGAAAAAGTCGACTTCCTTCCAAGGGAATATTCTTATCGAACTCACCATAGTCTCCCACAAGAAAAAAGTAAATGGTTTTTAGATTGTACTTTTTACTCATTTCCAATTGCCATTCATAAGTATCATATGGATCGATTTTCCCGCCAAAGAGTACACTGATGCGTTCTGCAATTTTTCTGAAATTAAATTTAAACAAGGAAAGTGCAAAGGCTCCAAAATGGCGAACAAATCCTTTTTCATGATAAGCATAAGCGCTATCGAT
>JBJXGU010000027.1:0-3724 GCA_046160245.1 Bacteroidia bacterium | reverse complement strand
CTTAATTATGTTTTACTGAATGAACATGATGTAGTAATTGTAAAGGATCCAACTCAAGCGATTCAAAGAAAGAATTTGATTAGTGCTGCGCAACGAGAACGAAAAAAAATTGAGCAGGTTTTGTTGGGTACATCCACAACCGCTAAGGCAAACAAACGGGTTTTATTGAGGGGGCAAATTATTGATTCTAAAAACCAGGCCCCTTTGGTGGGAAGTACTATCCACGTCAGGGATATCGCTTTAGTGGCAATTTCAAATCCAGAGGGAAAGTATGAGGTGGAGGTTCCTGTTGGAGAACATATATTGAGCATAAGCTATGTTAATTATGAGGAAAAAGTAATAGAAGTAGGTGCTTTTGAAAGTGGAGAGATAAATGTGACACTGGAAGAAATGCCAACTTTACTTGACGAAGTAGTTATTCAAGACAAGGAGGCACGCGAGATAGCAACAAGCAATATCGGTCTTACCCAGCTAAGCATGAAGGATATTAAAAAAGCACCTTCTTTTTTGGGAGAGGTTGATTTAATAAAGCAAATCCAAAATTTGCCAGGAGTAACGACTGCCGGTGAAGCAGCTTCGGGATTTAACGTTAGGGGTGGAAGTGTTGACCAGAATTTGGTTCTTTATGATGGCATGCCGGTCTTCAATAGCTCGCATGTGTTTGGATTTTTCTCCACATTTAATGCGGAGGCCATCCGCGATGTAACATTTTATAGGGGAGGTATTCCGGCAGAGTTTGGTGGGCGAGTTTCGTCAGTACTTGATATTAACTCCAGGGAGGGAGACTATGAAAAATGGAACGGCAGTGGAGGGATTGGAATGCTGTCGAGTAACTTAATGTTTAATGGGCCACTTGTTAAGGACAAAACTTCTTTAGCACTATCGGCAAGAGCAAATTATTCAAATTGGCTGATTAGGGCTGTACGTACAAATTATGTCGATCTGAAGAATAGTTCTGTATTTTTTTATGATGGCACAGCAAAGCTTTCCCATAAGTTTAGCAATAAAACCAAGCTCACTTTTTCGGGTTATTCAAGCCATGACCAATTTCGATTGGCAGGAGACACCTCTTATCGGTGGGGCAACCTACTTGGATCTCTTCGACTCGATCACTCAATATCCTCACAACTTACCTCTTCCTTTATAGTAGGATATGGTAGTTATGACTATGAAGTAATTGATGATGACCCTAAGACAGGTTTTAACCTCGCCTATAAGATCACCTATCCATCTTTGAAAGCCGACTTTCATTACCAATCGGGTCGTCACAAATTAACGTTTGGAGTTCAAAGTATCTATTATGGATTTAATCCAGGCACTCTACAACCCTCATCATCGGAATCGAATATCAAGTATATTGAAATGGAGAAACAACAATCTATCGAGTCGGGTGTGCATATAGGTGATGGATATACCATCAATGAAAAGCTGTATGTAGAGGGAGGAGTTCGTTTTTCACTATTTAGTGCCATCGGTCCCGGCACTGTCAATGTATACGCTCCCGGATTACCAATTGAATCAGTTAATCTAATCGATACCTTAAATTTTTCTGGCAGAGAAAAAATTAAAAGCTATACTGGCCTGGAACCCCGTCTTTCGTTTCGCTACACAGTAAGTCCAAATTCATCCATAAAAATAGGCTATAACAGAATGTATCAGTATTTGCATTTAATAACTAATACAACAGCCATTACGCCCATTGACATTTGGCAACCAAGTGGATATTATTTCAAGCCACAAATGGCTGATCAGCTTTCTGTAGGTTATTTTCAGAATATTAAAGAAAAAACATATGAGGCATTTGCTGAGGTATTTTATAAAAACCTTACTAACATACTTGACTTTAAAGATGGGGCGCAATTAATCCTGAATCCTCAATTGGAGACAGATTTGCTCCAGGGCACAGGAAGAGCATATGGCATTGAAACTTCCATCGCTAAAATCAGTGGCCGATTAACAGGTTCCATAAATTATACCTATTCCCGTTCACTTCGTACGATAAAAGGACCTACAGATGAGGAATCTGTTAATAACGGGGAAGAGTATCCATCAAATTTTGATCAACCTAATATCTTCAATCTAACATGGAAATATGGAATCTCCAGAAGATATTTCTTTACTGGAAATTTTACCTATCGCACGGGCAGGCCAATCACTACTCCTCTTTCAGGTTTTAGTATTGATAATGTCTCAGTCGCAAATTTTTCGGAACGTAACCAATTTAGAATTCCTGATTATCACCGCTTGGATGTTGCGTTGGTTATGGAAGGAAATCATAAGAGAAAGAAATTCTGGGACGGCACGTGGGTCTTGTCGATCTACAATGTCTATGCTCGCAAGAACCCCTACACTATTTTTTTCGAGGACAACGGTAACGGAATCTTGCGCCCGTATCAATTATCGGTTATCGGAACTGTTTTGCCATCGTTATCTTATAGCTTTAAGTTCTAATATGCGTTTTTTACATTTACTTGGTTTGTTAGTAGTGTTGGTTATCACGGACAGTTGTGTTGACGAGATACGCATTAAATCGCCCGATGTGTCCTTTCAGCTAGCCGTTGACGCATTAATTACGGATGAGAAAGGACCATACACAGTAAACATTTTCAAGGTTTCAAACCTTGATGCAGATCTGGATAAGAGAATTCCTATATCGCTAGCAAAGGTTACCATATCTGATGACGCAGGAAATTCAGAGCTACTCAAAGAGACTAGTTTAGGTATTTACCAAACAAGAGTTGACGGATTGCAGGGTACAGTGGGTCGCACATATGTTTTGAAAATAGTTACGAAGGAGGGGAAATTGTATGAGTCTTCCCCAGAGAAATTGAATCCAACAGCATCAATTAGTAATCTTTCTTACGAATTTGAGTTTCGGGAAAGAATCCGCCCAGACGGTACAATCGTTGGAGCAAATGGCTTTAATGTTTACATGGATGCCAATAGCTTGCCTTTCGGAGAAAATTTATATCGATGGAAATGGACGGGAACATACGAGATTGAAACATTTCCACAGCTAAAAACAAGAAATGCCGAAGGTGGCCCTGTCGCGGATCCGCTCCCATGCAGTGGTTATGAAATACGTAATGGTGTTTCAGTTAAGCATGAAGTATGCACATGTTGTTCATGCTGGCTAACAATGTTTGAGGGTACACCTATGGTATCAGACGATCAATTTATTACTGGGAATAAATTTAATAACGTTCAGATTGCCTTCATTCCCGCAACGCGCAGAACTTTCTATTACGATCGATTTTATGTTTCCGTTAAGCAAATGAGCCTGTCCCGAACAGCCTTTAATTTTTGGCGTGTACTTCAAACGCAAAAAGATGGGGCCTCAAGTTTATTTCAACCACCTTCAGGAAAAGTGCGAGGTAATATTTTTTCAAAAGATGGGGGCGAAGAAGTTCAAGGCATCTTTTATGCTTCCTCCGTTCAGGAGAAATCTATATTTATTGAGAAGAGCGATATTCCATACAATGTACAGGCAATTGATACCCTGAAAACCAGTTGTAGATTTGTAGGAGTTGGTACAAATGAAAGACCATCCTTTTGGAGATGAAAACTAGAGTATTGCTTTTTGTTGGCCTCGCACTACTTAGTACATCTTTTGTATGGATGGAAGAAGATTTTATTAAATCAGTAACAGAAAAATTCGAGAGTTATAACAAAAGGCATAAGCAAGTCAAAGTACACTTGTTCTTTAACCAAGGCAAGTATGCTC
>JBJXGU010000026.1:0-3567 GCA_046160245.1 Bacteroidia bacterium | reverse complement strand
GTGGACTTATAAATCATTAAAGGAGGAATAAAACTACCACTCTGAACTAAAGTATTATACTTGATTATATCATTAATTTCTCCTGTTTCTTTTTTGATATAACTACCAGAAATAGAAAAATTATTATTATTGATTGTTTTTGGATAAAGAGCTTTAGCTTGATTTATTTGTTGAGCAAATTTGAAAAACAATGAACTATCTAAGGATTCTGAAAAGTTTATTTTAACTTTTAAATCAAAATTAGTCTTTAGAAATAACAGCAAGTATGAAATAAAAATTTGATCTATTTCTCCATAGAATTCATTTTGTTTTATCAATCTAATATCTAGAATACAATCATTAAATATTTGTTCTTTTTTATCTAAAATTTCTTTTATTTCTTTGAACCCAATTTGGTTTAATTCAAATTTCATTTAAGTACAATTTTTATATGGCGATTTTGTATTATGCTTGCAGAGAACATTTATAATGAATATTCATAGCTTAGCCTCATGAATATGTTAGTTACGTTCATATTACTCTTCCTCAAATATACTTTTTTAACCAACCAAACACCCATATATCCCCACCAAAAAGTTTTCACTAAGTACAAATACTTAGTTGTTTCCCCTGCCTTCGGCGTATAGTAAATAAATATTAAAGAATAGGTATTGTAGAAAGCGTAAGCTTCCTAGAAAAAAGCGATTTAAAGCTTAATCTCTTCCCCTTGCATATTCAAAAAATGAAACTCCATTAAATGGTAGGAGGAGATGGGTTCAATCTTCACCCAGCTTTTATATTTCTTGCGCCATTTCCATTGGAAAGATTTGAATTTCCAAAAATCATTTTTCAAAAAGGAAGCAACGAAAGGATGTGTTTGTAAGGTTAATCCTTTTTCGTTTTACCTTTTTTGTATTCTAAATTATTAACGCAAATAAAATTCCGATTACTAACGAGAAAGTGTTAATTCTATTTATTTGAATTGTAAATAATCTTTAATGCATCCAGTAGAATCATTTGGACGTGAAGGCTCTGATTTGCTAAGAGCGAAAATTCTCTTTTTATTTCATCACGTAAGGTCAAGCCGAAAACTGGTGGGGCATTCCTTAACGCTGATAGAAATAAAGTGTGGATGGTTTGATTCTTTCTCTCGGTGAGATATGAGTTTGTTAGGTACAGCCATTTAATAAATCGAGCGATGACTTTGGCGTGTTCGAGATTCGGATTCCATCCATAACCGAAATTCTCAAGACAAATAGGAAATTTGTTCTCCTTGCCACTAAGCATATTTATAAACTCTTCCTGAAGAATTTCAAAGTAAATAGTAATTCCAACATAATTATCCTTCAGCATTAAAGCGCTGCACTCAAGTGTCTTTTCATTCTGAAAAATTTCCAGATATATCTCAGGGCTTATTACATTGGTGGAGGCAGCCTTCAAATGTCTATAGTAAAATGTATCATTGGTTAGTAAGAAGTGATTTGGGCGGTCAACCAGAAGGCGGTTATCTATGTATTCATAAAGAAGATTGTCAATTGCCTGACCTTTTGATTTCATGTTCAAAACGAAATTAAGTTTTTCATCTACTTGGGCAATCTCACAGTTGTCATCTAACCACTGCAGTATCTCTTCCAGGAACTCTAATCTGCCCTCTTTAAAACCTTCTTGGTAAAAATGGGGTGTTACCCCTTCTGTTGTGATATTAATGGATAGCTTCGCTTCTGGATTCATCCTTGTTTCAGTGATCATACCTACAAGCTCCCTTCTAAGAGAGGCAGAAATGATAAATTTATGCTTAAACGCTAATCCCAGCTCCTTACTTAGCTGATAAAACAGGCAAACCGAAGTAACATCCAAAACAAACTTACTTTCATCATTAAGCAATTGCTTATTACTTATACTTGGTGATATTGCCATGAAGCGCTTGCCTATTGGAGAAGTTAAATGAAAGTATGCATCGAATCTATTTTTATTGAATACTGAACTTGCTATCTCAGTGAAAGAACTGGTTCCATTGTAGTACTTTTCAAATTCCTTTTCTTTAAATTCCTTCTGCAAGGACCCTATCGCTCCAAAGTTTTCAATCATTGACTTATTAATGCTATCAACATCGCTACCCTCAAACTCAATAACTTCCACTGGGTGCCCTGATAATGGATTTTCTGCTTCTTTAAAAATCTCTCTTAAAAGAGCTGCATATTTATTCATTATTCTCAATACCCGCACAGTGATTTGTTTACCCGATATTGTAGTATTACCAACAATCGCAAATTCGCCAGCGGTTTTATTTAAGAGTGCTTTTCCGAGTGCAGTTTGAGTATTTTCTTCATCCATTAACAGAATGTCACTATTCCTGTCACGCTCATATTCCACATATGTACCTACTTCAACAGAGGGAAAATCTTTAAATACACCTTGAGGGTAGTTGATCAATGAAGCCATGTATGAGGATCGTGCCTGAACATTGGTTTTCTTAGAGGCTGTCCTGTAGAGTAATTCGATAGCTTCATCAGCTAATCCCGCTTTTAGAAGAATACCAGCAATTGCTATTCCATAGCATTCATTTTTGAAATCTCTATTCTCAATCAGGGTCAAATTATTTTTGATGCCTTCTGTATCAAATGAGTTATCAAAGCCATAGAACAAAGCGTAAATCAGGAATTCATCATTTGGGAATGTGCTTAACGTTTGCTTTGCTATCTCAACAAAAATATCCCATCTACGTTGAACCTCACGTATCTGTAACTCCGCTCTTATTAAACCATAATCGAGGGGTTGTGTTTTTCTCCATCCTTCCAAGATAGATAGCAGTTCTAGTTTGTCACCGTCACCTTCGAACAATGATTGACAGTACAACTTTAGTTCATTCGAGGCTTTCGTTTTATCTATCTTATCATGCAGGTACGCAACTGCTTCATTTGGCTTCTTGTTAACGTAAAATGCCATTCCAACATAGAACCGTAAAGTCTCGCTATTGCTATCAATTTCATTTTTTATCCTTTCCAGAAGGGCTTCATCTGTTTTTAAGGGCTCATTGCAATACGTGGTAAGGATTTCAAATAAGTACTTAAGCGCTGGCGGGTCAAATGTTTTAGCAGACACTACTGATTTAATATCATCTGCTGCGTCAGTGCTATGTTTCTGTAGAAAATTTAAATACTGTATCAGATTATAAAAAACTCGTTCGTCAATAGTAAAATGTAGGTTCAGGTAGTTCTTAAAGTTATTTACAGACTCCGCAGTTTTTTTTAGATGGAGATGATTATAGCTGTTGAATAAACTGAGAATCTCATTTTTATCTTCGCCAAAATCCTCAATCACCTTGATTGCTTTCCTGATATGGTCAGCAGAGCCAAAGGAATTGTAGACCTGAGCCATTTGAAACACCTCAAGGGAAAGTTTGTTTTTAATTTTATTAAAGGTTGTTTCAAGGAAAGGTACTGAGTGCTTATCTTGAGTAATAACGTAATCCATATACAGCAACTGAAATTTGAACCAGGAATAGTTTTCTTCAACTTCACTACCATCGACTGCAATAGCTAACTTTTTAAGAATACTCTGAATGTATTTAAAAGTCGTATCCTCACT
>JBJXGU010000025.1:0-6481 GCA_046160245.1 Bacteroidia bacterium | reverse complement strand
TTACATCTGTTTGCAAAAGAACAACGGCAGAAGGTCCATTAGAACTCCCAACATTCACATTCATTTGTTCGGTGCATCCATTTGCATCGGTTACGACTACAGTATACGATCCAGCTCCTAAATTAGTAGCGGTAGCACCACTTCCACCAATAGGCGACCATGCATAAGTATATCCTGGGGTTCCTCCATTTGCCACTACCGAAGCACTACCATTGGCACTTCCACATGTTGCTAATGTACTACTTGGCACTAAACTTATAGCGGTAGGTTCTGCGATGCTCGATTGAAAAGTAGCAGTACATCCCACTGCATCTGTAACGGTAACCGTATAAGTTCCTGCTGCAATATTACCGTTCAACAATCCTACAGTTCCATTCGACCAAAGTAAATTATAAGGAGGAACACCTCCGGCAACATTCACACGAATGCGTCCATCGGCACCGCCAAAGCAAGAGGCGTCTAGACTATTATTCAAAGTAATAGTGGGAGCAGGTTCATCTGAAATCATACCACTTGAAACCGCAGTACATCCATTAGCATCACTAACGGTAACCGTATACGTTCCGCTCACCACATTAGAAATTTGATTACTTCCTGATGCACCATTCGACCAAGAGTAAGAATAAGGTGAGGTTCCACCACTTGCAGTAATGGATAATGATCCATCTGCTTGTCCACAATGCGCAGTGATTGATACAGGAACAAAAGAAAACCCAGTGGGCTCTGTTAAATTAACAATGATGGATGAACTGCAACTGTTGTTATCGGTTACCGTCACTGTATAGATCCCTGCGGACAATGAGCTGATTGAACTACCTACACCCCCATTCGACCATGCATAGGAATAAGGTGTGGCACCACCTGCTACGTTTATGCTAATGTCGCCATCGTTTCCTCCGGGACACGAAATATTATTACTACTTAAGACATTTAAGACAGGTCCATTTGCACTGGGCACACTTACGTTACCTATAGCGGTACATCCATTCGCATCCGTCACTAATACTGAATAGTTTCCTGCAGCTAATCCACTAGCCGAATTGTTCGTACCACCACTAGGACTCCAGCTATAGGAATAACCAGGAGTGCCTCCGTTTACAACTACATTAGTAGTACCGTTTGCATTTCCACAAGTAGTTCCTGTGGATGAAAGAATAAGATTGAGTGGTGTTGATTGAATAATGACAACAGTTTGTGTTGCCGTGCAACCGTTACCGTCGGTAGCTGTCACGGTATATGTTCCCGCCGTTAAACCGCTATTCGTAGCTCCTACGGTTCCGTTCGACCACAAATAAGAGTATGCAGGAGTACCTCCTACAGCAGCAACAGTAGTAGAACCATCATTACCTAAATTACAACTTACAGGAGTATTCGATAAAATATTTACTTGCAATAAAGCTGGAGCATTTACCGTACCATTGGTGGAAGCTGTACAGCCGTTACCGTCGGTAATAGTTACTGTATAGGTTCCAGGTAATAAATTATTATCGGTAGCATTTACGGATCCACCACTCCAATTATAGCTGTACACGGGAGTACCGCCACTGCCTTGCACAGTTAATGAACCATCGTTTTCATAACTACAAGAAACGGAAGTATTATTTGAAATGACAGCAGTAAGTTGTAGCGGAGATGTGATCACAACACTTGCTGCAGACGTACATCCAGCAGCATCAGTAGCAGTAATTGTATAATTCCCGGCTGCTAATCCTGAAGCAGAAATTCCGGCACCACCACTGGGTGTCCAGTTATAGACTATAGGAGGTGCTCCTCCTGCTACATTTGCGATGGCACTACCATTGTTGCCTCCAAAACAAGTTACATTAACACTGGATACAATTGTAGTTGTAGGTCCGCTAGAGTTGGAAACTACCACGTTTCCGAGCATCGTACATCCTTTACTATCCGTTACGGTTACGTTGTATCCTCCTGCCCCTAAACCGGAAGCAAATGCAGTAGCACCTCCGGAGGGAGACCACAAATAGGAATATCCGGGAGTGCCACCTATTGCGGCTACTGAAGCAGTTCCATTATTGTTTCCGCAACTGGCTGCGGTAGATGCCATAGCTAAAACAATAGGAGTTGACTGTGTAATACCCACTGTCATAAAACCAGTGCAACCACGGCTATCCGTCACCGTTACTGTATACGCTCCTGCAGTCAAAGATGCAATAGTAGGTCCTGCTGCACCGTTCGACCAAGAGTAGGAATATCCAGGAGTTCCACCAGCTGTAGTAACTGTGATACTTCCATTTTGACCACCGTTGCAATCCACATTGGTTTTGGTAACAACCGAAGCAGCTATTACCGCAGGCTGAGTGATGATACCATTAGCCGTTGTTGTACATCCATTCGCATCAGTAATGGTAACGGTATAATTATTTGCAGCAAGAGCGACGGGATTGGCACCGACTCCCGAAGGAGACCATGCATAAGTAAAACCTGGAGTGCCACCGTTAATTACTAAACTGGCAGTACCATTATTGCTGTTGTTACACGTGAGGTTGGTTGTATTCATTACTGCTGAAAATGCAGGTGCTGCAGTAATTGTAAATGCTGCGCTTGATGTACAGCTATTGTTATCGGTTACACTTACTGTGTAATTTCCGGGAGCTAAACTATTCAAAGAGCTTGTGCCAGCAATGTTATTTTGCGTCAATAAAACAGTACCTGCGCTGTTGGTCCAAACATAATCCCATGGACTTGCTCCCAATCCTGTTGCAACTGCTGTTCCTGTATTTTGTCCTGGACACAATGGATTCGTCGTAACAATAGTGGGAGCCTGACAACAATTTAGCGTGGCAAAAAAATTAGTAATTGGATCTTGTGTACACGCTACTGATGTCCATGAACCACTTTCACCATCACCATAAGTATCGATATTAATATTTAAACTTGTTCCTGGAACACATGATCCTATTGGAATGGTACGAACCGAAAAGCAAAACGTCCAATCACAAAGTCCAGCACCATTATTATCACCAAAATTATTTCCTGGATTTCCATCGGCAAGACCTGAAGGATTTCCTAAGTTCGATTCATAATAAAAACCAGGGCCAGTAACGTTCCCCGTTGCCGAACTGGTTACATTGGTGTTATACCAATTCCATGTTCCAGCACCTGAACAATTGGTAGTTGATACTGGTGTGAATGTACTCATGTCCCATCCAGGTCCAAGAGAAGGAACAATTCCATGTAACCAATTAGCCGAAGTTTGATTGTAATCTGAAATGGTATAACAGAAATTGACAAGTTGTCCGGCGGGATACATTCCATTTACAGGAGGTGGAATAGCAGTTAAATTACTTTGAATAACACATCCTGCGCAATCATAATTATTTTGTAGCGTAAGATTGAAGTTACACTGATCAGCAACATTTCCTCCACTCACTTGCAAATAATAGGATCCAGCTGCAAGTCCAGAAAAGGTAGCATTAAGATTACCCGCAGCGCCAATGGCACATCCTCTCGGAATTAAACCCGCACAGCTGTTTCCTTCATATAATCCAACGTTAGGAGTAATGAGTCCGCCAGACATAGAAACATTTAAACTTGGACCTGTAATTGTAAAACGATACCATACATCGGCAGCAGGAGAGGACATGTTTCCCGCAGGCTGACAACCTAACAGTGACGTATATGGGAATTCAGGATTCGCACAAAGATTCGTAGTGTTCAAACTGGAAAGAGCGCCAATACCACCAGGACAAGGCGAAGGGGCAGGAATCGCACCAATATTAATGGCACCAGAACAAGCATCGTTTGACGGAGCTGCACCACCGTTACAAGTCGTAGCACATCCTGGCGTACTGCATACTACACAAGAAACTAATGCTACCCATCCTGCAGAACGAACAATGGCATCTGAAGTAAATACAATGGTTAAACATCCTGAACTTCCAGTTACTAATCCTGGACTTACATTTCCAGTAAAAACACCTACCAATGGCGATGATGTATTAGGACCATTATAAATGGTCATTTCATCAAATACATTTTCTAAATCGAAAAAAGTAAAATTTAATCGAATACAATTCCCTGGTACAGATGAACAAATGGTCAAAGTATAATTTTCATTGTTCGCGTAGTTTCCGCCGTTGTCACCACTATCGTAGAAAGTTCCGCCACAGGTGCTAATGTTTCCATTTCCCATCAAATGAGTTTGGGCCGATGCGTCCATCGAAAGAAAAAATAGAATAAATAAATAGAAGAGATTTCTTAGCATGTTGAGTGATGATAAATGCAAGACAGCATAACTAAATTTTTTAATTATACTCATACTCGTGAAACAGTTTTGGCGGTACTTGATTCAGTTACTGTAAATATATTCAAAAGTCTCTAATCATTTACCGGAATACAGATTAATTTATGGGTGTAAATATCAAACATAGAGGCAAATCAGTTTAATTTCCCGGGAAGAGAGCTGAAAAAACTCTTTTTTCATTGAAGGATCTTTCAACTGTATTCGTTCCCTATTCGAACAATCTTTAGGATTAGAATTGCATGAAATTGATAGACCATCTCCACTACAATTTGCAGATGATTAATCATAATTGATTGATTAATAATATATTAAATTTAGATTTGATTGAACAATTCAAAGATGATCGTTGGATTAATAATGTTATAATAAGAAAGCTAAGCCTATAATCTTCGCTATTACTCTTTGAAAAAAAGGATTATTTAATATGCGAATTACCTAGATGAAACTTAGTAAAAAATGTTGGTTTGCAAGAAAGAAAAGGGATGAAAAAGTAATTCTTTTGATATGGTTAGACCCTATAGTAACCTTGGGAAAGCCCCTTTTTCTTGAAGGCTAGGTTCTTTTGGGAAGAGAGAATGGGACTAGGTAAGCTTTTCGCTCAGCAATTTCATCTCTTCTTTGGCTGATTTTTTTTCATGGATGATGTTATATACCGCATTGCAAATAGGTAAATCAACTTTTGTTTTTTGATTAATGGAATGAATACAAGCAATGGCATAATAACCTTCTGCAATCATGTTCATTTCGAGTTGCGCACTTTGAACAGAATATCCTTTTCCAATCATTGAACCGAAAGTGCGGTTACGGCTAAATTGAGAATAAGAAGTTACTAATAAATCACCCAAATATGCACTGTCATTAATATCTCTTTTAATAGGATGAACAGCGTCTACAAATCTTTTTATTTCCCGAATAGCATTTGAAATTAATACGGCTTGGTAATTATCGCCGTAACCGAGTCCGTGACAAATTCCACTGGCGATGGCCATAATATTTTTTAAAACAGCGGCGTATTCTGTTCCGAAAATATCATCCGAAACAATTGTTCGTATATACCTACACGTTAGTAAATTTGCTACGGAAGAGACGGTAGAAATATCAGGACAAGCAATCGTTAAATAACTTAATTTTTCGAGTGCAACTTCTTCTGCATGGCAAGGGCCGGTAATAACGCCCATACGATGGATAGGAACTTTAAAATATTGCTGCATGAAATCTCCAACAATCAAATTATGTTCCGGAACAATTCCTTTAATTGCAGAAAAAATAATCTTGTCTCTAAAATCTTCTTCCGTTATATTTTCTAAAGTTGTTTTTAAAAATGCAGAAGGAACGGCAAGTAAAATAATGGAAGAAGCGTGTATCGCTTCTTTAATATTACTCGTCGGTTTTACTTTATTTAAATCTAAAGTAACATCACTTAAATAATTTGGATTGTGTTGATACTGTTGAATGAACGTAACGGTGTCTGGATTGCGTACCCACCAATGAATTTCATCAGCTCCATTACTTAAAATTTTTACTAAAGCGGTTGCCCAGCTGCCTCCGCCTAGTACGGTAATTTTTTGCATGTTGCGAATGTAATGAAATCCAGTTTCACTTAGCGTTGTGGATTGATTTTCAATAAGTTTAATTCGGAGTGGTCCATTTATATTGTTTCAAAAGGAGAAGGGATCGCATCGATATAAATGAAGTTATATTCATGCGAACTGTTCTTCCTTTGTTCAATTTTATTAATTTTACCCCTCATCAAAAAAAATAATCTCATGAAAATTATAAAGAAAATTTTGCTGGTACTTACTATCTTAATTGTAGTACTTGCTATTATAGGATGGATGATGCCCTCTTCCATGCATATTGAAAGAAGTATGAATATGAAAGCTTCTGCAAGTTCTATTTTTAATCAAGTAAACGTAATGAAGAATTGGGAAAATTGGAGCCCATGGAAAGCAATGGATCCAACAATGAAAGTTACTTACAATGAAATTCCATCTGGTAATGGTGCGAGTTATACGTGGGAAGGTGAAAAGTCAGGGGTTGGAAAAATGACTTTGTCGGATGTTAAGGAGAACGAATCCATAGTTACTATGTTAACTTTTGAAGGAGAAAAGGATGCAATCAGCGGATTTCGTTTTGCTAAGGACGGTGATGAAACCAATGTTACCTGGTATTTTGACAGTGAAATTGGAGGAAATCCATTCATGCGTTTGTTTTGGA
>JBJXGU010000024.1:0-6525 GCA_046160245.1 Bacteroidia bacterium | reverse complement strand
GATTTTGCTGGTATCCATTTCACAGGATCAACGGGCGTGTTTCAAGATGTATGGAAATCGATTGGCAACAATATTCACAAATACAAATCGTATCCACGTATTGTAGGCGAGACAGGTGGTAAAGATTTTATTCTTGTTCATCCTACAGCAAATGCTGATGAAGTAATTACTGCATTGAGCCGAGGAGCTTTCGAATATCAAGGGCAAAAATGTTCGGCTGCCTCTCGTGCTTACATTCCTGCTTCCATGTGGCCTGCTGTTAAAGATGGATTGGTTCGTGACTTGAAAAGCATGAAGATGGGTCCTACGGAAGACTTTGGAAACTTCATTAATGCCGTGATTGACGAAAAAGCATTCGATAAAATTTCAGGATATATTGATCGTGCTAAAGAAAGCAAGGACGTAGAAATTATTGCGGGAGGAACTTATGATAAGAGTACAGGCTTTTTCATTGCCCCTACCGTTTTACTCGCTAAAAAGCCAGACTACATCACGATGTGCGAAGAGATTTTTGGCCCTATTTTAACGATTTATGTTTATGAAGATGCGAAATTTGAGGAGACATGTGAGTTAGTTGACAAGACTGGAATATATGCATTGACGGGATCCATCATTTCAAAAGATCGCTACGCCATACAACTTGCAACAAAAAAATTAGTGCATGCAGCAGGTAATTTCTACATCAACGACAAGTGTACTGGTGCTGTGGTTGGCCAACAACCTTTTGGTGGATCTAGAGCCTCAGGAACCAATGATAAAGCCGGATCTTTATTTAATTTATTAAGATGGGTTTCTGCAAGAACCATTAAAGAAACGTTTGTCCCAGCTACGGATTATCGTTATCCTTTTTTAGATAAAGAATAAATTATTATATTTATATAAACATTGCTAAACAGTATGAAGAGTTTCATTTATTCGCTACAACTTCTAATTTTAGTATTGTTCTTTAGTAGTTGTGAAAAAAGTAGTGAAGAATCAACTTCTTCTAACTATAATTACATAGGCAATGGAGAAATTAATGGAATAACCTTTACTGACGTAAACGGAAATTATATTAGTACAATTGACCACTCCGATTGGAAAACCATGGATCTTTTTTCCTCTTCCATTAGTGCATTATTTTCATTTAATGATACCATCAATTATAACAGTGCAGACACAAGCTCCATTACAGTTTTTCCTGCTTATCCCAATCCCACAAATCAATTGCTCAGCTTAGTATTGAACAGCACGCAAGCAACCGTTATGAAATTTGTAATTGTTGATTCCGCTCAAGTTGTAAGATTTTATGGCGCAAAAGCATTAATTCCTGGGAATAATGCCTTGTATTTCGACTTTCAGGATTCTACCCTGGCCTTAAATTCAAAATATAGAATGTTCTATCGCTTTTATCATTCGCCAAATAATTTCTACAAAAGCGGACATGGTGATATATTAAAACAATGAAAATTATAAATTAAATACTTTTCTCCACTTCCCTTGTTGTCAATTTCAAAAACAAATCTTCTAAATGTCGACGAGTAGTTACTTGATAAATTTGAAAACCATTTTCAACTAAAAAAGAAACCATTTTAGGAATTTCATTTGCATCCATTTTACATTGCAAAGAGGATGTCCCATCAAGAATTAAAGAATCAATATTTAGTTTTTCTTTCAATTTATCCTTAGCATCTTGCAATCTGTCCAATTGAATCTCCACAATACTATCTTCGCTATTTAGCAATGTATTTACTTCGCCTTGCACCACTAACTTTCCCTTATTCAAGATAGCCATTCGATTGGCGACCAATTCAATTTCATATAAAATATGAGAGGATAAAAAAATCGTTTTACCTTTCTCTTTACTTAGATACAAAATTAAATTACGAATATCGATAATTCCTTGAGGATCCAATCCTGTGGTAGGTTCATCCAAAATAATTAAATCTGGATCATGAATGAGGGCTTGCGCAATGCCGAGACGCTGCTTCATGCCATGACTGTATCCTTTCACCGATTCATCGCTGCGTCCTTGTAAACCGACTAACTCAATCACTTCATCAATCTTTTTATTGGAAGCATCTACGCCATTGTAATGCGCCAACAGTTTTAAGTTCTTTCTGGCGGTTAGGTATTTATAAAAATCGGGTTTCTCGATAATGCAACCGATTCGATTCAAAATTGAAATTCGATCGTCTAATAAATTCTTTCCGAAAATTTTTATTTGACCACTGTCTGGACGAATCAAAGAAAGAATCATTCGGATGGTTGTACTTTTCCCAGCGCCATTCGGACCTAAAAAACCAAAAACATCGCCTTCATAAACGCTTAAGTTTAATTCATCAATTGCTTTATTAGCGCCAAATGATTTGGTGAGTCCTATGACATCAATAATCTTATTCATTTTTTCCTAAAATCAATGGATGATTAGGCTCAACTCCTGCATTAAAATAATGTTGAAGTACTCCCTTTTCGTCTACTAAGTATTTGGAAAAATTCCATGAAGGTCGCTGATCATTCCAACCATTTAAAGAGGAATCAGACAACCATTTATACAAAGGATGTTTGTTCTCCCCCTTTATTTCAATCTTAGCAAATAATGGAAATGTTATATGATAATTTTTTTCGCAAAACTGTCCAATCATCTCATCACTGTCTGGCTCTTGTGCACCAAAATCATTAGAAGGAAATGCAATAATCACCAACTCCTCTTTTTTATGTTGGTATACTTCTTCCATTTGCTCATACTGATTGGTGTAACCGCATTCAGAAGCAGTATTTACAATTAATATTTTCTTTCCTTTGAATTTTTCAAGCGTAGAAATAGTTCCATTTATTTCCTTTACAGGGATTGTATAAATAGAAGCTAAAGGCTGAACATTTTCTTCATTAGAAATCACATCTTGCTTTGTCATCTTCTTTAGAATTGGGTAATATAAATCTCTAATAAATTTCGGCCACTTCATCCTATTAATTTACACCTGTGAATCAACGATAAAAATAGTTAAACAAAACCAATGACAAAAAGTTTAATTGAGAAAGGATGCCGTTATGACATCCTTTCCACTATTTTCTAATTAAATTTCTTCAGTAACTCCTTGATTACATCTCGATGAACAAGAATACCCATCATCTTTAATTTTACATAATCTTCATGCATAAAGTAAAATCCAAAATTCTTGCTATCCGGTCCGCAATTTCGAGAGCCAGAACCTGAATCTTTCACTAAATACCAATCTTTTCCATCCTTCTCTAAAAATCCGACAAGATGCATTCCGTGATCATCCGTTGTACTTCCGTTTAGAAAGCGAATCAAGCGTGCACTTTCATCGATGTATTCTGAAGGAATATCATAAGATGGAACAACAGCCACTTGGTTCCAAGGGTCAAATCCAGATTCAGAAACATCACCACCAATCATCATGGTATACCCGTTGCGCACCGCAAATTTGATCGCAGCCATGTAATCGTCTAACGGAACATTGTAGTATGTACTATCATGCCACCAATTGTCGGGAACTTCGTATTCTACTTTTTTCCAGTAAGGTTTATTCATGAGTGAAGTAAGATCAATATAATTCGACATATTCAATTTCAACACATCGGTTACATATTGCTGAGGTGTAATCGACTTACCATTTACCACCACTTTTGCAGGTGGAGCTCCCATATAATGATTCTGAATGGACTTAATGGTAGACACAACTTCTTCTTCGTTCCAAGCATTGGTTGCTTTCACAGTTTGCAGGTAAGCTTTCATCTCTTTAAACATCTTATCATGGCTATGATAAATTTGTCCGGGCATTAAGCCGGTATAATCCTGCAAGGGGACGGTACCAAACATTTGATACATCCTTACCACAGCATTACCTTCTGAACCTTCATCGAAATTCGACTCTCCTCTCGTTCTCACAAATTCACGAGCCTTTTCAACCGTTTCCCAATACGCAGTAAACATCTCCGAAATTTTTACCACTTGCTTCGATTGACGATATACTTCCGTTTCAAAAAACGATGTGGTACTGAATGACCAACATGTATTAGAATTTCCCTGAGAGATAGGATCATTTTTCCACCATGTAGAAAACTCATCCACCGATTTTGGGTACCAACCCAACTTAGTGATATCGAATTTATAGATGGGCTTAGAGGGCTTCTCTACTTTCTTCTCTTCGTACTGCTGTACACCGGTCATGATATCTTTATCATAAAATCCGGCCTTTTTCTCACGCATCTGCAATTGATCGTGACGAGAATTTTGTCCGAAGCTAATCATATTGCTGAGCAATAGGATGAACACTGCTACTAATTTGAATGTTTTCATATTAATGAATTATATTTTCAATTGGGTACTTCCTAATAAACTCAACACTTCTTTGCATGTCCGAATACAAGACTCGATCTTTCTCCAAAAATTTTATTTCACCTCTGTACGCTTCAACCAACGTCTCGAGAATTTTAGAAGTTTTTGCCGGACGACGAAACTCCATCGCTTGAACGGCATTCATCAATTCAATAGCCAAGATGCGCTCGGTGTTTAACATTACCTTATACAACTTGGTGGCTGCATTAGCGCCCATACTTACATGATCTTCTTGTCCGTTTGATGAAACAATAGAATCCACAGAAGCAGGTGTACAAAGTTGTTTGCTTTGACTTACAATAGATGCAGCAGTGTATTGTGGAATCATAAATCCGGAATCGAGTCCGGGATTTGCCACTAGAAAACTTGGTAATCCACGTAAACCGCTTATCAACTGATACGTTCTTCGCTCTGAAATACTACCCAATTCGGCGATTGCAATCGCCATGAAGTCGAGCGGAAGTGCCAAGGGTTGTCCATGAAAATTTCCTGCTGAAATAATTAATTCTTCATCAGGAAAAACGGTTGGGTTATCGGTGACAGAATTAATCTCGGTAAAAAATATTTGCGAACAATAAGTGATCGCATCCTTAGACGCGCCGTGTACTTGCGATATACAACGAAATGCATAAGGATCTTGAACATGTGTTTTAGGCCGATCGATTAATTCACTTCCTTTCAATAAAATTCTAAATCGTGTTGCTGTATGGATTTGTCCGGCGTGAGGACGTATTTGATGTATCAAATGATGGAAAGGCTCAATGCGACCATCAAATGCATCCAAAGAAAGTGCGCCAATTAAATCAGCCGCTTTCTCTAACAGTTGCGCTTTTAAAATACACCAGCATCCATACGCATTCATAAATTGAGTACCGTTCAATAATGCTAATCCTTCTTTAGATTTTAACGTTACGGGCTTTAGACCGAAATTTTCTAGTGCACGTGATCCGGGTAGTTTTTCACCTTTCACTCGCACTTCACCCATACCAATTAATGGCAAAGAAAGATGAGCTAACGGCGACAAATCACCAGACGCACCTAATGATCCTTGATCATAAACCACAGGATAAATTCCATAATTTAAAAAGTCGATCAACAGTTGAACCGTTTCCACTTGCACTCCACTATTGCCGTAACTTAGTCCTTGCACTTTCAGGAACATCATCAATCGAACAATTTCTTCTGGAACTTCATCACCCATTCCACAAGCATGTGACATCATCAAATTTACTTGAAGCTGTCCGAGGTCATTTTGCGAAATCGATTTATTATAGAGCGAACCAAATCCGGTGTTGATACCATAATGTGCTTGATTACTCCCATCCACTTTCTGGTCCAAGTAATCACGACACTTTTGGATGCGCGCCTTTGCTTCCTCTCCCAATTCAATTTGCACACCAGGCTTTAATATACTTGCAATGGTATCAAAAGTAATATGGTGAGATGAAATTATATGTTTCATTTTAATTTCTATTTCTAATAAATTCAATCAAACTATTCAAATCCATTTTTTGTTGATCACCCGTCTTCATGTTTTTCAACATTAACGTAGATGCGGCGCGTTCTTCTGATCCCGCCATGACTACAAATGGAATTTTACGTGCATCCGCATATGAAAATTGCTTCTTCATTTTTGCTGCATCGGGATACATCTCCGCGTTAATTCCAGCTGCTCTCACTTTATCCACCAATTGCAATGAATAAGGAATATCATCTTCACCAAAATTGATGAATAGCAAATCGAGCGAAGATTCCACATTGGCCGGAAACAAATTTAATTCCTCGAGCACATCACAAATACGATCGGCGCCAAAAGAAATTCCAACGCCTGACATTCCGGGCAAACCAAAATTCCGGTGAGATCATCATAACGTCCGCCACCGCAAATACTAGAATTAAAAGTTGCTTTAGGTTCATTCGTTTTCACTTCGAAAATTGCACCGGTGTAATAATTCAATCCGCGGGCTAAAGTAATATCAATTTTATGCTCGACATTCTTAAATTTAAATGGAGCTGCGTAACCAAACAAAGATTCCAACTCCGCTATTCCTTGCATTCCTATTTCAGATGACTTCAATAAATTCTTAAGTAAATCGATTTTTTCTTGATCGCTTCCTTCAAAAACCAGCAATGGTTTCAATCCATCAATCGCTTTTTCCGAAGCCTTCTTTTAGCTCATACTT
>JBJXGU010000023.1:0-5767 GCA_046160245.1 Bacteroidia bacterium | reverse complement strand
AATTTTTGTTGGTTTTTTGCTGATTATTAAAATAATGAAAAATATAATTGATTTGTAATCAGTATTTTCATTCTGAAAATGGCATAAAAAAAGCCTCATTTGAGGCTTTAAATAGTGATCCCGCTGGGACTCGAACCCAGGGCCCATACATTAAAAGTGTATTGCTCTACCAACTGAGCTACGGAATCGTTCCGAAAACCTTTTACGGTCAATCGGGGTGCAAAAATAGTCTTTCTCGTTTCATACAGACAAGGAAACAGTAGTTTTTTTTTAAACACATGTTAACTTATTAATAAATAGACATTAAGGTACTTATTCAACAACCGGACAACGTTCAAACGGCAAACTACGGTCAAATTGGTAGCGGTAGGTTTGTAGTGTTCTCCAAAGTTGAGTATCAAGGTTTTCGGCAACTTTTAACATTTTGGGATTAAAATCTCCTATCCAGGTGATTACGAAATCTTTATAGTTGCCTCGCTGGTTAATGGAGATCTCACCTTCTACCACCAATGCCGCTTCCACACCTTTTCCATGCCACGCACGAACTACTCCAAACACAACACCCACTAATCGTGTCGTAGTCCTGCGCAACTTGTGATAAAGGAATTTGATCTTTCCTATCGCATTCAGATTTCCGTTAACATGCTTAAAAATTTGGTTCAACTCCGGAATGCATAAAAATAATCCTATTGGTGCTCCATCGTAATAAGCAAAGATGATAGCATTAGGATCCATTACGGGTTTCATGGCCTTAAAAATTTTCTGTGAGCCCGAAGTGGTCATGGGTTTGAAATGGGAATGTCCGCCCCAAGCAGCGTTGTAAACGGTTTTGAAGTTTTCGGCAACTTCATCAATGTTCATCCCTCTAATGTTGCATACTGTGAACTTGGGATCGCTTTTTAAATTGTTGTATTTGCGGAGGAAAATAGCTTGTGGCTTTACCATTATATTCCTCCAGTAAATATGCTGGTTGAAATAAACGTCAAAGCCATAGTTCAAGAATAAATTTTGATAGTATGGTGGATTATAGTTCATGGGATAGATGCCCGGCTCGTCCCAATTGGTTACCTGACAGCCCCAAAACTGACTGCGGTCTCCAAAGTTGATGGGTCCGTCCATGGCTTCCATGCCCTGCTTTTCCAACCACGCCTTTCCTGCATCAAAAAGAAAGTTGGCTGCAGCTTGATCATTTATACATTCAAAAAATCCCATTCCGCCCGTCTTGAATTTAGTGGTGTCCACATCTTTCGGGTTGATGAATGCAGCGATGCGTCCAATTATTTCACCTTTATCGTCGAGCAAAATCCAGCGAATGGCCGTTGCACCTTCTTTGTAAAGTTTGTTTTTCAGTGGATCAAAAACCTTTTCAATATCCTGAATTAAATGAGGCACCCAATGCGGATCATTTTTGTAAATAGAGTAGGGTAAAAGATGAAATTGATGAATAAGTTCTTTTCCCTCGACTATCTGTAAGCGCATACTTATTGTTTTTTTGCAAAGCTACCTAAATTAGTCTTTAGACTAATTTAGGTAATCCAGTAGGATAATCTTTTTTAAGATTTTTCCTACTGGATACCGATTTTCCTTTTTTACAATTTTTAATCCCTTCTAAGATGGATGTTAAGAACAAAATGGCCCAATCATTAATCCTTTTTTTAGTTTTGCAATATGCAATCGAAAGTAGTCATTATCACAGGCGGTGGATCAGGCATCGGAAAAGCATGCGCCTCGACCTTCTTAGCTCGCGGTTATCGTGTGGTAATCAGCGGTCGACGTATGGATAAGTTGATAGAGGTTGTAAGTGAGTTTAAGAGCTCGTCCGAGCAATTGTTGGCTGTGCAGGCAGATGTGAGTGTTGAGGAGGATGCAAAACGAATTGTTGATGAAACCCTCGCAAAGTTTGGGCGAATCGATGTGCTCATTAATAATGCAGGAATCTCGATGCGTGCACTTTTCGTGGAGATGGATTTAAGCGTTTTGAAAAGGGTAATGGATACCAACTTTTGGGGTGCCGTGTATTGTACAAAATATGCATTGCCTCATTTATTGGAATCGAAAGGAAGCGTTGTTGGCATTTCGTCAATCGCCGGAAAAAAAGGATTGCCCGGTCGCACCGGATATTCTGCATCGAAGTTTGCATTAGAAGGATTTCTCGAAACACTCCGCATCGAAAATTTAAAAAAGGATTTACATGTATTGGTTGCTTGTCCCGGATTTACAGCATCGGAAATTCGAATTTCTTCTCTTTCTGCAGATGGTAGTGCGCAGGGAGAAAGTCCACGTGAAGAAAATAAAATGATGTCGGCGCTAACCGTAGCCAACGAAATTGCAGAAGCCGTAAAGTATCGTAAACGCGATTTGGTGTTGACGTTTAATGGTCGATTGACAGTATGGTTAAATAAATTCTTTCCTGCCTTCATGGATAAGCAAGTGTATAAACACATGGCTAAAGAACCGGGATCACCTTTCAAATAAGAAAAATAATTATAAGAATAATAAATAAAATGAATATGAAAAATTGGTTTTTGTTGATGGGCTTCTGTGCGTTGGTAGCCTGCACGCGTCCACAAGTAGGATTGCAAGAGAAAATTTCGAAAGCAGAAACTGCGCTCGACTTAGATTCGATGCCGGTGCCTAACAAAGAAAAAGCATCCGATCTCATTAAAATGTATCTCGACTACGCGGATAATTACAAGGACGATACGTTGTCGCCTTCGTATTTATTTAAAGCGGGAGAAATGAGTATCGCCATGGGTAAATTTGATCAATCGATTGAATTGTTTGGTCGTGTTCAACGTTATCCCAACTCCAACAAGGCAGGAACATCTTTATTCATGCAAGGATTCGTAGCCGAAAATCACAAGCAAGATGTAGAGCAAGCCAAAGGATTTTATCAAAAGTTCTTGGAGAAATATCCCGATCATGTATTGGCAAACGACTGTCGCATGTTATTGCAACAATTGAGTTTGAGTCCAGAAGCATTGATCGAGATGTTTGAAAAACAAAATGGAATGACAGTAAGCGATTCTCTCCCTCTGTAAAACATTGCGTGCATGTCGGAAAAGAAATTAAATAAAAAGGAAAAATTTGCTGCAACGGCAAAAGCAAAGGAAAGTAATATCTCTGCACTTCCTTTAAAAAATGATTTCCCTAAATGGTGGGCGTGGCTTCCTGCACTTCTCGGATTTGTGGTGTATGCCAACACCTTGAATTTTGGATTTGTTTTAGATGATTACGCCGCCATCATCGAAAACACAAGCACTCAAAAAGGGATGGCCGCTTTAAGTGAAATTTTTAGTACGAGTTATCGATATGGCTATATTCTATTAGCCGATGAGTTATATCGTCCGTTCCCGAAAGCGATCTTCGCCATCTTTTGGGATCTGTTTCCCAACAATGCAACACCAGGACACTTTCTCAACGTTCTCCTTTTTTCCTTCACCTGTTATTTTATTTTTCGATTGATTTGTAAATGGTTTCCTCAACAACAAAAGTTAGCCTTACTCACATCCATACTGTTTGCTGTTCATCCCATCCACACCGAAGTAGTTGCAAACATCAAAAGCCTGGATGAAATATTGTCCTTTCTACTTTGTCTTTTGAGTCTAGATCAATATTTGACCTACAAAGAAAAAGGTAAAATTTCTTCTATCCTTTTAGCCATGATCCTATTCTTCGCTGCTTATCTTTCCAAAGAAAGCACTATCACATTCCTTCCTGTTTTTCCTCTGTTTGTTTATTTTCGATTGAATTCTATCTATGGGGCAGGATTTCAATCTGGCCCAAAAGAAAATGCCAACCATATCCAAACCAAAGAGGCTGGATTGAAATCCTGCCTCTTTGGAATGCAATGGATGCTCATACCCACTATCATTTTCCTACTTATCCGTCATTCAATTTTAAATAGTTCCGATATGTTTTCTTCTGCACCTCCTTCGGTAGCGGATAATGCATTGATGTATGCCAAGGATTCGCTCACACAACTAACTGGAGCGGTCGCGATGTTGGGATTCTATTTGTATAAATTGATTGTGCCTATTAATTTGAGTTTCGATTTATCTTTTCCCGAAGTAAAACCTGCTGGCATCAGCGATTGGAAATTTATTTTATCGGCAATAGTTTTACTTTTTCTCTTAGGATGGGCAATCAAGGAATTTAAAAAAGGAAATCTGATTAGTTTAGCCTTGTTCTTCTTCTTCATCACGGTAGCCGTTTCCTCCAACATTTTCATGCGTATTGGTACACATTATGGCGAGCGATTGATGTATGTTCCTTCGTTTGGAATTGTAATATTGCTTTCTCTGTTGATTTTAAAATTTCTTGATAAGAATGAGTCTACCCCAAAAACATTTGCATCACCGGCATTATTTGTTTCAGGAGCCATCGTACTTGTCTTTTCCGGGCTCACCATAGCACGCAATCCAGTTTGGAAGAGCAATGAGACTTTGTACAACAGTGGGCTCGTCTCAGCGCCTAATTCCGCACGTGTACATTACTACGTTGGGCTCTACAAAGTAAAAACCGATTATCTCCAAACGCTTCCTGAAAAAGAGCGGGATGCTGCTTTCAACGACGGTGTTGTCCATCTAAAAAAATCAATAGAATTATATCCCTTTTTCACCGATGCATGGACGCAACTTGGCATAGCCAGTTATCGCGTAAAAAATTATCCGGAAGCTTTGAAGTACTACGAGGAAGCCGTCAAATTAAATCCATACGATCCGGTGGTCCTTAACAATTCGGGATCGGTATATTTTGATATGCAAAACTACAATGAGGCATTAAAACGATATCAGCAAGCGGTAAAATACAAACCCGATTATGCCGATGCGTTTATGAATATTGGATCGTGTTACGGAGTAGGAGGGCAGTATGATTTAGCCATTACCAACCTAGAGCGTGCGGTACAAATCAATCCGAATCTAACCCAAGCCTATTATTTTCTAGGAGTAACGTGGCGCAACAAAGGCAATGAAGCGATGGCCGCCAAGTACTTTGAGCTCGCGAAGAAATAATTAAGAATTAAGAATTCAGAATTAAGAATTCAGAATTGGTGTAATTTATTATTATTCTTCTTTTATTTACAGTTCAACATTCTCAGTTTTCATAATTGTAATTTGCAAAAATTGCGCGAATCGTAGCGCCCGCTGCAATTATGATCCGCAAAAACCGCTGCTTCGTTGCGTTTAAAATTCCAACAAAACTTGAAGCCAGAAGCTAACATCGGTACAAGAGGAAACTAAAAACACCAAATCATAAAAATATTATTCGCAACCCAAAATCAACCCGTGTTCTCCGTGAAAAAACTCAGTGTCCTCTGTGTTAAAGGAGAATCATCAATTGAAAAAGAAATACTTTTATTAATAAAATCTTCTTTTACCACGGAGAGCACAGAGGTCTCACAGAGATCACAAAGTTTTGTCGCCAATTAGTAAAATCCAACAACCAAAGTCTAACATCTATAAAAAAGCGATCTAAAAACACATTGCAACAAAAATTCCAGTCCGTAACTAAATCATCTTCCCCAGCAACTTCTCGAGTTCCTCGCTCGAAATATTATAATGCATCTTTCCATCAATTGCCATCGAAATAAAGCCAGTTTCTTCAGAAACAATAATCGAGATAGCATCACTTTGTTCGGTAATTCCCAATGCTGCACGATGCCTCATACCGTAATGCGCAGGTAAATCGGTGTTTTCGGTAACAGGTAAAACACATCGAGCTGCTTTCACTTTATTGTTTTCGATGATTACTGCACCATCATGCA
>JBJXGU010000022.1:0-2997 GCA_046160245.1 Bacteroidia bacterium | reverse complement strand
ATCAATACAGGTAACAGTTGTATTTCTGCAGTTGTGCGCTCCACAATCAGGATCCCTTCTGATGAAACCAAACACTGAACGAAGATAAAAATTATACTTTACACTACATCCCACCATGCTGCAAACTATTTATTTGCTGTCGAGGTTTCCCAGCTCATTATTTGCGTTGGTGTGCGGTCATTCCACCCATAACTTTAGCCATAATTTTCACTTTGCCCCATCTAGGTACTGTCCTTAATGAATAGACCAAAAGCTTTGTCAAAAAACCAGGCAAAACGGTAGTCTTACGCCCTAATGCTTTTAAAATTGGAACTCCAATTTGTTGAGGGGTCATTGACGCTGACATTTTCATATTGGCTCTTTGGCTAAATCCACTTTCAACTGGTCCGGGTGCTGCTGCTAAAACATCAACACCATTAGGTTTTAGTTCTACTGCTATCGCTTCTGCCAATGTTTGCACATACGCTTTGGTTGCTGCGTAATTGGCAGAAAATGGCGTTCCTTGAAAGGCAACCATTGAACTCATTAAAATAATTCCCCCACGTTTTTGCTGAACAAATTGTTGGCTGTAATAATGTGTCAAAGAAAGCAAGGCTTCGCAATTTACTTTTAGCATATTAATTTCAGAATGTAAGGAATTCTCAATGAAATTACCTGAAGTTCCATACCCAGCTGAAAGGACCAACAGACCAACGTTTAAACCCTGTGCCGTTTGAATTATTTTATCCACTCCTTCATTTTCCGAAATGTCTGAAGCTGCTATTTTAATTTCAATATTTGATATCAATTTCAGTCGCTTTTCAATTTCGCGTAATTTGTCCACATACCGAGAACTAATTATAAGGTTGAACCCTGCCCCGGCTAAAAGAGTTGCCAATTCAAGTCCGATGCCGGAAGAAGCACCGGTGACAATTGCCCATTCTCCATATTTGGTTTTGAGCCTAGTTTTTTCATTCAATGAAAGTTGCATATTTGAAATCGTTTAGATTTTACTGTGCAAAAATGCAGCTTAATGATGCCAAGAAACGATAACAAATGTTTATGTTTTTTAGATTTCAGCTTTTTTAAGTCGGCTCAGATGTACGGGCGTAATACCTAAATAGGAAGCTAGCATATGTTGTGGCACACGATTATGAATATTTGGAAATACGTCTGTGATGCTGTCGTAACGTTGCTTTGGCGTTCTTGCATACATATTTTTGATGCGGTCGTCTTGATAAATAAAATAGAACTCTGCTATCAATCGCCCCATTTTTTGCCCTTCGGTTAAGTTTTTGTAACCCCACTCAATGGCTGAGCGGGGAAGTACAACTACTTGCGTTTCTTCTACTGTCTGTAAAGTGTATAGCGAAGGTTGTTTTTGAATAAAGTTTGAGTAGTCAGCTATAAACTGATTCTCAAGGGCAAAATGTATGGTGTGTTCCGTTCCTTCGTTGTCGGTTATTAGTACTCGGATAAGCCCTTTGTTGACAAAAAATATTTCGTTGGAAATGGCATTTATTCGGCTTACTATTTCTTGTCGTTTAAATGTTTTGGTAATGGCTTGGCTTAGGAAGTCGTTTAATTCGGCTTCCGAAGCGTTAATCATCTGTTTTATTACGTGCTTAATCCGTTCCATTTAATTCAACTATTTTTTGTATTGATTTGTTGTCAAAACCAGTCAGCCACTCAATGACTTGATGCAACTCTTCTTTTGTCTGTCCCTTTTTCTCAAATTTCAACGTAGTGTGGATAGACAAAGCAAATTCATTTTTGCCATTCGCTCATTATGTTCAGACGTAATCTCCTTTTTTTTGTCATAGGTTTAACTAATTTTTGATTTAAGAATTACGATTTTTTTTTAATTCAATTGGTAAAAGTCTGTCAAGCATAAAGTGCAAACTGTCTTTAGTTTTTTTGATCTATATTCTAAAACTTCTTCAATCTCTGTTAGATCATATATGGGATAAAAACCAATGTGTTTTTTATAAGCCGCAAAGTAGAGATGGTGCTTTCCCACTTTAAACATTGGCATTTTGTAACGAATACTTTCTTCAGTTTCGGGCAATATTTCAAAAAACACTTGTGCAGAGCATTTAATTTTTCCGAACTTCAGGTTTACATTGTTGTATGTATTTTTCTACTTCGTTCATTGTCATTATTTGAATGAAAGTCCTGCTTTTGCTAGTACATGAATTAATTTCGGTAGTGTACTTTTTCCCATTCCGTGTAAAGCCAATATTTCCTTTTCACTGAGGGTAGATAGTTTCTCCAGAGTAGTAATTCCTTCTCGCTCTAATGCTCTTCTGGCAGGTGCTCCGATTAGTGAAAGGAAATTATCCTTGGATTTTCTTTCTTCACAAATTGGGCAAGTCGGACATTCAGGACTCTTATAGAATTGATGTTCATTTTTACAAGTCTTTAATGTCGGTCTAATTGCTGTCATATTTTTATGAATGTGTCGTTCAACATAGCCTATAACTTGTATGTTACCGACACAACCTTAGCAAATCTCTCCTTTTTCGGGTGTATAAGTGAAAAACGCATATGATACTCATCGTAAGCTAGCAAGTTCAGTAAACGCTATCAAAAGAAGATTTAATCTTTCAACTAAACATTATTTCGCCTTATCTCTCCTCTCTTTTACCTCGCGCCAGGTAGTAAGTATAATTCCTTCTTGCTGTATAAATCTTTTAAACTCTGGATCGATCATGGCCAATAAATCTCCTTTGCGGATGTGACCAGAGCCTGTGATATAGGGAAATACTTCTGTTGGTTTGGAGCAGTGCATGATTACCATAGTAAGACCTGGCTTCAATGCTTTTATGGTTTCGATGTATTGTTGTGTGGCATAGTTTTGAAGCCTCAGGTCTGTAGCTCTTGCAGCAGCCGGATATTCCCAGTCATAGCTAACGTTATGCAAGTCGTCTAAAACGGGTAGTCCTGAATCCCAAATGACTTTGCCAGTTTGTTGAAACTGCTTTAAGGTATTATCAGCTAAACCCATTTGCTTGTAGA
>JBJXGU010000021.1:0-3881 GCA_046160245.1 Bacteroidia bacterium | reverse complement strand
TGCGCTCAATATGGAAATGAAATTCAATCGGCACGAAAAACAGCTAAGCAACAAGTGGCCAACGAGCAATTGTTATTTCCATTACAATGGAAACTAGATTCGAGTTTTGTCGATAGTATCATTTTCAGTGGATATAAGGCCCTCAAGAAGAAAAGTGAAGTGACCCAATTAGACGTTCTTTACTTTGATCAACAACAACCTTATTCTAAAAAAGTGCCTTATTATAATACCTACAAAGGTCAAACATATATTCAAAAGCCAGCTGCTTACATAATTCCACAAGCATGGCATGAAGTAATCGAGCGACTTCGAATAAATAATGTTAAAATGTACAGTTTCAGAAGAGACACTGTGCTAAAAGTAGAGGCCTATACGATCAAAAGTTATAATACCGGAAAATCTGCTTATGAAGGACATTATTTGCATAACAATGTAAGTGTAGAAAGCGATTCACAATTTATACAATTCTATTCGGGCGACTATTTAATTTATTGCAATCAAGAATGTAATCGTTATATCATCGAAACACTAGAACCACAGGGTGTAGATGCTTTCTTCTCTTGGAATTTCTTTGATGAAATACTTCAGCAGAAAGAATGGTTCTCGGATTATTTGTGGGATGAAGTTGCACTTCAAATTTTAAAAGACAATCCGAAAATGAAGGCAGATTTTGAAGCAAAAAAATCGAGTGATGCCACATTTTCATCCAATTCATGGGCGATGTACAGTTGGATTTTCGAGCGCTCTAATTGGTATGAGCCCAGTCATTTACGATACCCGATTTATCGATTAAACCAAAAAATACCTCAAAATATACTCCTTGAACCTTTTCGAAAAATTTCAAATCGCTGACAATCAATAAAATAATAGTACAACCGCTTGGTTTAGTCGTTTTTTTTCGCATCTTTGCGCCCCCTTCACGCGGAGAGTGTTGGGGGATTACAAAAACCAAATAATAATATGCCAACAAAAATTAGATTACAACGTCATGGAAAGAAGGGCAAACCTTATTTCCATATTGTGGTGGCGGATGGTCGTGCTCCGAGAGATGGACGTTTCATCGAGAGAATTGGATCTTACAATCCAATTTCAAATCCTGCAACAATCGAGATTGATTCCGAGCGTGCAACGGATTGGATGATGAAAGGTGCTCAGCCGACTGACACGACCCGCGCTATCCTAAGTTACAAAGGTGTTTTATACCGAGTACACTTGAACAAAGGAGTTGCGAAAGGCAAGCTTACTCAAGAGCAAGCCGATGCTAAATTTGACCTCTGGATGCAAGAGAAGTCGAACAAGATTGATGCTAAAAAAGCAGGTCTTGCTAGCACTAAAGCAAAAACATTAGGTTCTCGTTTAGAGAATGAAGTGAAAGTAAACGCAGCACGCGTTGAAGCTAAAAGACAAAAAGAAGCAGAAGCAATGGCAGCAGCTACAGCAGCAGCATCTTCTCCAGCGGCTACCAACGATGAAGAAGCAGCTCCAGCAGAAGAGGGAGAAGCTCCAGCAGAAGCATAAATTTACTTCGCATAAAAAAAGGCTGTCGCTTCTTTGTGGCAGCCTTTTTATATTTTAGACAATCACGTTATGAATATTAATACTTATCCTGATTATTTCCATTTTGGTTACATCGTTCGCACACATGGTGTGAAGGGTGATTTTATTGTCGCGTTAGAATCGGATAGCCCCGACCGTTATAAAGCGCTGAAAGTAGTTTACCTTGAAATCGACGAGGTATTGAAAGAATATAACGTGACAAAAATTTCCATCAAGGAAAAAGAGAGATCGGCGTATGTCCATCTTCAAGGCATTGAAGATATGACGACGGCAGAGAATTATTTGAAATTTCAATTGTACTTACCTCTTTCATCGTTACCAAAATTAAAGGGAAAGAAATTTTATTTTCACGAAGTGATGGGTTTTACGGTGGTGGATAAAACACGAGGAGCTTTGGGTCCTATTTGTTCCATTTTCGACAGAACAATTCAACCTGTTATTGAATTTGATTATCAAGAAAAGAAAGTTTTGTTTCCGTTGCATCAAGATTTACTAATTAAGATTGATCGTGAAGCTAAAGAATTTCATGTAGACCTTCCGGAAGGATTGGTAGAAATTTATTTAGAGTCGTAGTAAAATAATCTTGGATTAAAATCTAAGTTGAAATAATGATTGTCAAATTTCATCACTAGAGACACTTGAGTACACGAAGTAAACTATAGTCAGTCTTTAGTGCATTCTAATATTAGTGTTCTTGAATAAAATCATTCAAAATAATTTGTACGAAATAAAGTCATATTATTATCAAATTAAAGTTCTAGCCTCTCCCCTGCCCTCTCCAAAGGAGAGGGAGTTTTAATGAATTATTCTTTATCTCAAGTGAATCTCTAGTGACCTTTTTTTTTCTCTAGTGTTTAAAAAGTAAGTTCAAATCAACGAAATAACATTCTTCTACTAACAATTTTCTTTTTGGATGGTAAAGAGATTATTATACATTCTCGTCGTAAATTAAAAGCTTAACGATTAATAATACATTAAAAATTACTATCAAAGGCGCAGAGATTTCTATGTTTCATTCCAAATTTTATCAAATAAAATTAATTACTTAATTCCCTCTCCCTTGGAGAGGGCTAGGGAGAGGCTTGAACAATAGGCTTACAATAATTTAATCGCATTCGAATAATGCTTTTTTCTTCGACAGATTTCTCTTCGCCAAATTTTCTCGCTAAGGCGCTAAGGCGCAAAGTTTTCAAGATGGAATTTTTCTATCTAAAGAACGCAAAGCCATAAAGTTTTGCCGATGAAAATCTCTCGCTAGCGACTGAGGCGCTAAGTTGAAAATCCTCTATTTATTTCACCAGCACCAACTCATACTCACCGTACTTCAATAGGTTGATGGATTTGGATTCGAAGCCGCACGACTCACAAACGGGAGATAAAATTATTTCTCGTCCTGAATTTAATAAAGAGCGGAAACGAATTTCACGATTCGCTTTTGTGTTTTCAATCTCCTCATGGATGCAGTTTACGACATCATAGCCCATGTAAGCAGCAAGAGTTGGATTGGCGTGATACTCCGAAATAAATTGTTTGCGAAACTGCGTTAAAGCTGGACTGTTCGTATCAATGTACGTTCCATTAAAAAAAACAGCTCCTAATTTCTTCATTAAATCCGGATCGATGGAATTAAAGTTTTCCCAAGCCGGCATGCCCATCAAGGTGAACTGATAATCTTCCTTCTCATCGTTCAATTTATTTAAGATAGACGATAAAAACGATTCATCAGAAGTAGGAATGATGAGCACATTCATTTTAGTTTTTGAAAATTTAGCTTTTAGGGAAGCAAAAACATCGCCCTTATAATTAATTCTGGAGCAAGATCCTTTCACTGCCAGCAAACTATCGATGACATCAGCAAACAAAACGGAAATTAAATTTTCACCTTTCTGATCTCTATAGAGTGCAAATACTTTATCGTTACTGTGCTTGGATGCAATGTAAGTTGCGGCCTGTGTAATTTGAGTATAATTACTCGGATTGACTAAACGAATCCATCTGTTCTTTTCTAAAACTGAAGTATTACTCGCCCCAAATAAATACAACGGTTTTGCCCAACGATTGGAAATTCGAGTCAGCACGGAAGTATAATTAGAAGGTAAATAAGAAACCACCGCATCTGCGCCATCCATATTGGTGGTATTTAATTTTGTCACTGTTGCTAATGAGTCGTCACCCGTATCGATGATCCTAAAATTAATTTTCTTAGTGGTAGATGATAACGAACCGGCTGCCATCAATGCACCTTCATAAAAATTTAGCGACGCCAATGCTTCTTGAAGAATTAATGGATTCGTATCGGGAGCAGTGTCGTTCGCAAAATGTTC
>JBJXGU010000020.1:0-37169 GCA_046160245.1 Bacteroidia bacterium | reverse complement strand
GTAATTCCCAATGCTGCACGATGCCTCATACCGTAATGCGCAGGTAAATCGGTGTTTTCGGTAACAGGTAAAACACATCGAGCTGCTTTCACTTTATTGTTTTCGATGATTACTGCACCATCATGCATGGGCGAGTTTTTGAAAAAGATGGATTCTAACAAACGCTTCGACACATCGGCATCCATCAAATCACCTGTGCTCTCATAAAATTTTAAATCGGACGAACGAGCAATGATGATAAGTGCTCCGGTCTTCGTTTTGCTCATGGAAACACAAGCCTTTACGATAGGAGCAATGTTGATTGGGGTCGATTTAGGCGCTTTCCAATTCCAAGGTAAAATCCTTTTCGAAAGTCCACCTTTTCCTGTGAAACGATTACTTCCCACAATCAATAAAAAGCGTCGCACCTCTTGCTGAAATACGATGATAAGCGCCAACACACCAACGCTCATAAATTGTCCGAGCAAGGCTCCCAATAATTGCATGTCGAGAATCTTTACAAACAACCACCACAATACATAAATAGCCACAATGCCAATAAAAATACTCATGGCCGCACCGCCCTTTAACAGCTGATAAATTTTATATAGCAAAAATCCAACTAACAAGATATCCAAGATATCTAGCAGCCGAATGCTCAGAAAGTCGATGTGAAATAATTCCATAGTGCCTGTCAAAATTAGTTAAAATTTACTTAGCTAAACCTTTATATATTTACAAAGAAACTAAGCTTTATCGAGAAAATATAGCGAAGTATAGCTTCTGCGATCTTAGTTTTGTGCAGTCTTTGCGCCTTCGCGTCTTTGCCAGAAAAAATAGCAGAATTTAATCCAATTTACAATACACCTTCCCCACAATATCAATCCCTAACTCCTCGGTATCCAATAACCATTTCAATACCGTCTTGAAGTGGTCGAGCGGAATATGTTTAAAGTGCTCACTCAGTTGATCAGGGTCCATGGGTGATTGTAAGAGTGTATGACGAATTTGATGACAAAGCTCTTCCATCTCAATATCATTCAACTCAATTTTATTGCGGTCGCGGCAATAATCACAAGTTCCGCATCGAACCAATTGTGACTCGCCAAAATAATTCAACAACATCATGCTTCTACATTCGTGTTGATTGACTAAGAAGTTTTTAAATGCTTGTGCTCGGATTACAAACCGTTCTTTCCGTTCTTCTAATAGGGCTTTGGAAATAATAATTTCCTTTTCATCAACACGATCTTGAGTAAGTGTTAATGTAGGTTTGTCGATAGCAGGAAAAAATTCGAGTAAATCCACTTTTTGTAAATAATTTAACTGCTGAATTAATTCGGATAAGGTGATTCCGGCGCGTTGTGCCAATTCCGTTTCGCTAAATCGTACATAATCATCAAATAGTCCAGTATAAGAGCGGAGAATGACTTTAATGAGGTGATCAAATTTTTGATTTTGTACTTGGAATACGTACAAATCATTGGAGTTTACCAAAATTCGCAATCGAGCAGGCAGGAAGATGGAATCACTTAAGCTGATGTAATCTGCCAACTCTAAAATTTTTAGACAATTATAAGTTAGGAAATTATCGAAAGAGTAAAAGGCGCAAAATTCAACGAGGTCGAAGGAATGAATTACCTCCAATCCACTATGTATTGGTATTTGCAAGTAGTTGCCCAATGCTTTGTATACTCTTCGAATTTCTTCTCGAGGTGGAAAGTCAAGAAGGAGTCGCTTGTCTTTGCTGATGAAATCACTTTTATCATAAAGTACTACTGCATAGGAAGGTTTTTCATCGCGACCTGCTCTTCCAGCTTCTTGGTAATAGCTTTCCAAATCATCGGGCAAATCCATATGAATTACGGTGCGCACGTTGGGTTTATCGATGCCCATACCGAATGCATTTGTTGCAACAATTACACGTGTCTGATCATTTTTCCATTGCATTTGCCGTTCGGCTCTGGTTTGATGATTGAGTCCGGCATGATAAAAGTTGGCTGAGATCCCATGCTTACGTATTGCATCGGCCATTTCTTGAGTCTTACGTCGATTTCGAACATATATAATAGAAGAACCGGGCATGTTATCAAGAACTTTGAAGAGATGTGTCATCTTATCTTCCGTCTCTCGCACTAAATAGGAAATATTAGGACGGGCAAAACTTTTCGCATAGACGGCAACGTTAGACAACTCTAACTTCTCAATGATATCTTCCTTTACTTCAGGAGTTGCGGATGCCGTGAGAGCCATAATGGGAACTTTGGGAAAATTCTCTCGAATCTCAGCAATTTGCAAATAGGGCGGACGAAAATCATAACCCCACTGTGAGATACAATGGGCTTCGTCTACTGCAATCAAATTCAATTTCATTTGTAAAAGATACTCTCTGAAAATAGGGGAGAGGAGTCGCTCCGGTGAAACATATAAAAATTTATAGTCCCCATAAATGCAATTGTTGAGGGCACGCTCCACTTCACTTTTCTTCATCCCACTTACGATAGCGTGGGCACGAATTCCTTTTTGCAATAAATGTTCTTCTTGATCCTTCATCAATGCGATGAGCGGGGAAATAACCAAACATAATCCAGGTTGACTCATAGCTGGCACCTGAAAACACAGTGATTTTCCACCACCGGTAGGAAGTAAAGCTAAGGTGTCGTTTCCCGACATCACAGAGCGAATAATATCCTCTTGTAAGGGTCGAAATTGAGTGTAACCCCAGTACTGTGCTAAAATTTGGTGAATGAGGCTCATGCCATAAAAATAAAACATCGATCGGAAGAGATCGATGTTTTAGCAATATTATATTAACAAGATATTAGAAAGTAACCGTTAATCGATCGGGATCGATCTCTGCAGGGCGTACTGTCATCACTGGAATTTTAGATCCGTTGATCACTCGCGTAGCGTAGGAGCCCATCAACAAGCCCGTGATGCTGGGTTCTTGTTCAGTCATAATCACGACTAAGTCAGCATCAATTTCTTCTGCAGAAGATAACGTTCCCTTTGAAAGATCGTCTCCTTCTTTGTATATGATTTCAGTATGAATACCATGGTCTACTAAGAACTTCTCTACTTGTTCAATCTTGATCTTAAACTTACGTTGATAATCTTCGTTTCCATTTTTCATCAAGCCAATAACAATTACATCTGAATTATACCTTCTGGCTATTTCCAATGCAAAATTTACCTTTTGGCGTGATTCAGGAGAATCATCAATTGGGACAGCAATCTTGGTAAAGCCAACTTTTTTAGCATGAGTTTGAACAGAGATAACAGGGCAAGCAGCTTCTTGTACTACACGAGTGGTATTGCTACCAATGATGTAACTGTGTCCGCCAGCTCCATGAGTTCCCATGATGATGATGTCGATATGAGCTTGCTTAGCAACATGAACAATGCGCTTGTAAATTTTACCTACTTCGGTAATAATTTGAACTGGAATTCCATGCTCAGCATGTAATTTATCAGCCAATGCTTTTAAATTATCGTTCGAAGCTTCTTCAACTTTTTTCTCAAATCCAGAGAATGCGTGAGCAATTGAACTGGGAAAAGTAGTCGTTTCTACAATGTGTAATAAGTAAATTTCAGCCTTCATTAATTTGGCCATGAAAATACCATGTTCTAAACTTAACTCAGCAGTTTCCGAAAAATCAAATGGAATTAGAATTTTTTTGATATTGAGATCTTTTTGCATAGAATTATTATTTTTTTCCGTTCTAAGAAATTACAAATTCAGTCATGTCTTTTCGTTTGATAGGTCGAATTGAGCAAACGGGAATTTCAGAATTATTAATGATTTGTTGCGATTCCGTTCCAATGAAATATTCGGTCCATTCTAATTCTTGTTGTGTCATGATCATTATCAAGTCAGCATTTATCTCATTTGCGTGAGCCAATACTTCATCTGAAATATCATTTCCCTTTAAGAATTCCCCAGTACATGTGATTTCATGGTCTTTTATAAAATTGAGTACTTGATCCATCTGCCGTTCCATTTTATTAATTAGAAATTCATCAGAAGTAGTGACCACAGTTACCACTTTTACTATTGATTTAAAGAATTTAGCTATTTCAATACATTTAACAACTTTCTCTTTCGTTTCCTTTGAAAGGTCTAAAGGTAGTAAAATTACATCACATCCTGAACGATGCTGCTGACCTTTTATTGTAATTACCGGACAATGCGCATCACCAATCACTCTCACCGCGTTAGAGCCTATAAATTTCTTTTTTAAAGAACTTTCACCCGCTGTCCCCATCACAATAAACATGGCATCCAATTCTTCGGCAACCTGTGTTACGGTTTCGTAAATTTTTCCTCTTTCTACTTGGCAATTAAAGACCAATCCCGATTTTTTTCGTGCTTCGTTGGCAAACTCTTCTAACTTCGTTCTTGCTTCCTCTAGAATCATAGCCTCTTGCTCCTCATTATTTTTAAATAAATGTAAGAAGGATTTAAACAAAGCCTCGTCAATAACATGTAATAATGTAATGTCGGCATGTGCCATTTTTGCAAGATTATACGTTTGGCTTAACGCAATTTTAGACTGATCACTAAAGTCTACTGGGACAATAATATTTCTCTTTTCACTACTCATCTCTATTGGATTCTTTTATATTTGTTGGAGACAAAATTATTTGATTAAAGTATATGTCACAAATCCCTGAATCTGAATTGATTTTAAATCATGATGGAAGTGTCTATCATTTGAACTTGCATCCCCATGAAATAGCGCCTATTATCATCAATGTAGGCGATCCAGATAGGGTATCGATGGTTAGTAATTATTTTGAAAAAGTTGAGTTTAAAAAACAAAAAAGAGAATTCGTAACACATACGGGTTTATATAAAGGAAAAGCTATGTCAGTGATTTCCACTGGGATAGGTACCGATAATATCGACATTGTATATAATGAGTTGGATGCTTTGGTGAATATCGATCTTAAAACACGAACCATCAAGGAAAATCTAACTTCATTGAACCTGGTTCGAATTGGCACTTCAGGTGCTTTGCAAGAAGAAATTGAAGTAGATCATTTTGTTTGTTCCCGTTTTGGATTAGGATTAGATGGGTTATTAAATTTTTATAAACTTGTTAACAGCCTGGAGGAAGAGGATATTATACATGCCTTTAGAAAGCATTATCCTAACCACAGCATACTTCCTCAATCTTATATCTCAAAATCGGCCGATTCCCTTTTCAGTCTTCTATCGCCCGATATGTATACAGGTATTACAGCATCCTGCTCAGGGTTTTATGGACCTCAAATGCGTCAACTTCGTTTGGAACCTTCCCGTATGGATATGATTGAGCGACTGAGTTCCTTCCGTTTTGGAGAACATCGTATCACTAATTTTGAAATGGAAACTGGAGCAATGTTCGGTTTAGCGTCACTTTTAGGTCACCAATGCTGTGCAGTTAATGTGATTGTAGCCAACCGCATTTCACAACAATACTCCAAAGATGCCGAAAGCGCTATGCATCGCTTGATCCAAACTACATTGGATCGATTGTCGACATTATAGATGTGATTTCCGATGTAAGGTTTTTGATTTTTTCGCATTTTTTAAATTGTAGTTGGTAGCATATTTGTTTCACCAACTACAGTTTTAATAATCTAACAATGCATCATTTATTTACAACGATCCGAAAACCTGGATGGATCTTACTAATCTTAATGGCACTCTTTCATGAAAGTGATGCCATCAACTACTATTCACGTCAAAGTGGTTTGTGGAGTGTAAATTCTACTTGGTCGACTCTTGGTCATGGAAGTTTTGTTAATACGGGAACGTATCCTCGAAATGGAGATGTTGTTTTTATCGGTGATGGACATAACGTCACGATGAATGTGAATTCTGTTACAGCCAGTGTAAATGTTGGGCAAGGAACATCAGGATCACTTCTATACTCCAACTATCTTACATTTTTAATGGTGATTGCAGGAAATTTAACAGTTAATACAGGAGCTACTTTTGGATATGCATCCAATTCTTCGCGAATGCATAGTCTATTTGTTAGTGGGAGTATCATTAATAATGGAACTTTCGATGTTTATTTTGATGCCAATGATTTTGTAAATGTCACTTTTAATTCAGCCATCAACACGACTATCTCAGGTACTGGGACATGGGATTTAAATAGAGTTAGTTTAGTAAAATCTACCCTGACAAGTTATTATTTAGATGTTACGGTCTATGCATTTGAAGCAGCCATTAGAGAATTAGTAGTTACTTATGGAACCTATATTCATAATAATAGCGGAACCTATATGGTAAATCCAGCCATAGTAAATTTTACAGTTCCACTCAATGCAATCATCAGAGTACAAAATGGTATTATGCATTTAGCTCCCAATTCCGATTATGTATATTTAGAAGGGGAGTTAAGAATTCTTAGCGGAACCTTAAGAATCGGTCGTGCTCAAGGATTTCAAGGTATTCGCTATAGGTCCAATCCAACAAAAGTTCCTGTAATTGATATTTCAGGAGGAACATTGCAAGTGTACGGTGGTATAACCTATCGCTCGGGTTATGCTGCCGATCCACTGCGCTATAATCAATCGGGAGGAAGTTTACTGCTAAATACTGGTTGGCCGGGATCCAACTTAGAATTATTTAAAATTAATAATTCAGTTTCCTCTCGATTTACGATGAGTGGTGGAACCATTACCATGCAAAAACCAAATAGTACTGTAGGTGTTCGAAGTGATTTTGATTTATGCGGATCATTAGGTACTATTAGTTTTACAGATGGCACAGTGGAATTTGGAAACAATTTCACTTTAACAGGTTCCACCTTTAATTTTACTCCCTATTCTGGTATCGTACAACCAAACTTCAAAGTTACCGGTTCTCCTGCCGCATTAGTTACTTTAAAAACGAGTAGCGGTTCGACATCAGATTTTACATTGCACAGTTTATATATTGATGTAAATAAAACATTCGACATTCAATCGATAGCAGGTGCTGCAGGCAATACTAAAAACATGACCCTTGAAAGTAATTACGACGGGTTAAATACATTGTATAATGATGGAAATTTAGTTCCACGAAATGGCACCGTTACCTTTCGAGGTGCAGAAGGACTTTGGATTAGCGGATCCACAACAACAGCATTTTATAATCTAACTATTGACAATGGTTTTGGTGTAGCATTGGCAAGAGATATTAATATCAGCAATCAATTGTTACTACTGAATGGTGTGTTATATTCTACACCGGGAGCTCGAGTAGTCGCATTAGCAGGAGCTACTTCTAACCTTGGCTCTTCTATTTCTTATGTGGATGGACCTTTTGAACAAATCGTAGCTTCCTCTTCAGCACAAACACTCAATCTGCCGATTGGGAAAAATGGATCTTTCCGCCCTATCATTTTGGCTGTGCAACATACGAATTCCACATCGGTAAGTTATATTTCTGAAGTGTGGAATTCTTCAGCACGCGCGATGAGTTTTGCTCTGCCTCCAACTTTAACACATGTATCGGATGTCCGTTACTTTAATTTAACAAGATCTGCCATTTCTAATTTAAGCAATGCTCGCATTACATTAACTTATGGTGCTGATGATATTGTAACGGATCCTAATTTCTTGAGAGTAGCAAGAGATAATGGTTCTTCTTCATGGCTCGATTTAGGAGGGTTTGGAACAGCAGCGGGAACTGGCAGTATCACATCTAACAACTTTACAGGATTCAATACTTATTTTACATTAGGAAACGCATCAGGTGGCGTCAACCCATTACCAGTTGAATACATTTCTTTTAACGCAATTGCCAAAAGTAATCATGTAAATGTAAGTTGGAGCACTGCTTCAGAGGTGAATTCAGATTTTTTCATTGTGGAGAAAAGTACAAACGGCTCAACCTTTAGTCCTATTGGAAAAGTAAATGCCGCAGGGTTCGCAACTACGCTACAAACTTATCTTTTTGAAGATGCTAAACCCGTGCAAGGAAATAATTATTATCGTCTGAAACAAATGGATCGTAATGGTACATTTGAATATTCGTCGGTGCGCGTGGTTAATTTCAAGAAATCAGCTATGAATGTTTATCCGAATCCGGTAACTGATCGAGTAATTTCTGTTTCAATGGATAATTTTGAAGATGAAAATTTGGAAGCCCGACTCATGGATTTAAATGGAAAAATAGTGGTTACAACGAATATGCAATTCTCCAGTTCTTCATCTGCTCAATTTGTTATTGACGCTTCTCTATCACCTGGAGTTTACTTGTTCGAATTGATGAATGCTACTGGAAATAAATGGCATGAGCGAATTGTGATAACACATTAGAATTTTTTTTCATACATTCGGGATTCAAACCGAAAGTATGTTAGAAATTGTTAAATTTAAAATAGAAGAAAAAGATAAAGCCTCCATCGTTTTTGATATTCGACAACGTGTTTTTGTAGATGAACAAAAAGTAAGTCGCGAAGAAGAATATGATGAGTATGAGGATCAAAGTATGCATTATATGCTGTTGGTGGAAAAGCAGCCGGCGGGAACAGCCCGCTGGCGCTTTACCAAAGACGGTATAAAGCTCGAACGATTTGCCATCCTTCCTGATTTCCGAAACAAAGGCGCCGGTTCTGCATTGGTAAAAGCCGTTTTAGCAGATGTGCTCCCTCATCAAAAAATGATTTATTTGAATGCACAAGTTCCTGCAATGAACCTCTATAAAAGAGCTGGATTTGTAGAAGAAGGGGATTTGTTTTATGAAGCCAATATCCCACACTATAAAATGGTTTATAAAGGGCAGTAATTCGCGATCTTGATTGTATAATTAATGATAAGATTTTATTAATTTCTAAGATCACAGCTTCATTTTTCGGACTTTTGTGCAATCAAGTATGAAAGTTCAATCCTCTTATTCAGAAATTTGGAGAATATCGTGGCCGATAATTTTAAGTAGTCTCGCGAGCACAGTAATTAATTTTACCGACATAGCGTTCGTCTCCCGTCTGGGTGAAAAGGAATTGGCTGCTTCTGCATTAGGCGGTGTTTTTTACTTTTTGTTAATTATGATAGCCGTGGCCATAGGAATGGGTTCACAAATTTTAATAGCTCGAAAAGCTGGCGAGGGTCAACATGCATACATTGGAAATATTTTCGACCATTGTTTAATCATCCTTCTCGGGTTTTCTTTTTTGATGGTCACCTTCGTCTATGAATTCATTCCCTCATTTATGTCTTTCTTAGTAAAAGATAAGGAAGTAGTGGGTTTCGCTATTGACTATTTGAATGGTAGAACCTGGGGTTTACCTTTTATGACGGTCTTTGTAGCGATGAGGGCATTTTATACTGGAATCACTTTAACTCGAATCATTACTTATACAACGGTTTTAATGATGTCGTTGAATGTATTGCTTAACTATATGTTTGTTTTTGGAGAATTTGGCTGCCCTGCATTGGGGATTTACGGAGCAGGTATTGCTTCTGCTTTATCCGAATCGGCCGCAGCGGTATATGCGGTAGTTTATGCCATGTCAAGATCGATGTTTAAAGAGTTTCAATTGTTTAAATTTAAAAACATCAATCAAAAAGCATTTGGTCAAATCATGAAATTATCTTCTCCTATCATAGTGCAACATTTTTTTTCGATGGGATCTTGGTTTATTTTCTTTTTAATGATCGAAAAGTTAGGCTCTAGAGAATTAGCTATTTCTAATATCCTTCGCGGTTTATATATGTTTTTAATGACTCCTGTTTGGGGATTTTCAGAATGCTGTAATAGTATGGTTTCAAATTTACTGGGACAGAAAAAAATTGCCGACGTACTTCCCCTGGCTAAAAAAATTATGAAATTATCTTTTACCTTTACTGGTGTCATTGTATTGCTTTGTATCCTATTTCAAAATTTAATCTTTGAATTAGTTTCTTCAGATAAGATGTTGAACCATGAAGCAAAGGGAAGTTTTTATGTGATCTGTTTTGCTACCATGGCTTTTTCTCTGACTATGATTGCCATAGCCGGAATTTCGGGTAGCGGAGCCACTGCTGCAGCCATGAGAATTGAAATTGTGAGTCTGCTGATCTATTTGACGTATGTATTTACATTCACTCATCTTTATCCTTCTTCACTTGAAGTCGTTTGGTTTGCAGAGGTTTTTTATTGGACTTCACTTGGATTGATTGGATACGCTTATCTTCGTTCTGGAAAATGGATAAAAAAAACGAAAGTATACCATTAATCTTTTTTTGCTTGGTGCTGCTATGGGTAGCCGCTTGCAAAACGAAGAAAGAAGTTATTGTTCAGGAGGACATAGAACCCGTCATTGAAGTTCCTGAAGGTTACGAAGCGATGATCATAAAAGATTATCATGAGCTGGATGCTTGTGGATTTTTATTGATGAATGCTGATTCCATTTTCTTTGAGCCTATCCAATTGGATCCGGTTTTCTATCAAAATAACTTAAAAGTATTTGTGAAGTATCAAGTATCAAAAAATCAAATGAGCATTTGCATGAAAGGACGAAAGATTGATTTGCTGGACATAAAAGTGCAAGGAAGATGAGAATAATTTTTTTAGGCACTCCTGATTTTGCTGTAGATTCTTTGCGAATTTTAGTAGAGAATGGCTATGATGTAGTAGGCGTAATTACAGCTTGCGATAAGCCTGCAGGCAGAGGTCAAAAAATGACCGTTTCCGCTGTGAAAACGTATGCGTTGGAAAAAGGACTACATATTTTACAACCGGTCAAAATGAACGATCCTCAATTTTTGGAAGAAGTAAAAAAGCTAAATGCCGATTTACAAATAGTAGTAGCATTTAGAATGATGCCCGAAGCGTTATGGAGCATGCCGCCATTAGGAACTTTTAATTTGCATGGATCCTTGCTTCCTCAATACCGGGGTGCTGCACCTATCAATAGAGCCATTATGAATGGGGAAAACGTAACCGGACTCACTACTTTTTTTCTAAAACATGAAATCGATACGGGTAATATCATCTTTCGTAAAGAAGTGCCGATCGGAGAAAACGAGAACGCCGGTGAATTACACGATCGAATGAAAACTATTGGTGCGGATTTAGTACTACTAACTGTTAAGGCCATCGAAAGTGGAAGTGTGGTTGAGCAAAGTCAACAAAGCTTTTTGGATGCAGGCGAAAAAATTATTGAAGCACCTAAAATTTTTAAGGAAGATGGAAAACTAGACTTTAGTAAATCTACTCAAGAATTGCACAATCAAATTCGAGGATTGAGTCCATTTCCCGGAGCTTATTTTGAATTGAAAATGCCCGATGAACAGGTGATCACCATAAAAATATTGAAATCTCTTCCTGAAATAGGAGGTACCGTTTTGACACATGAACTCATCACCGATGGCAAGAAAATGCTAAAGATTAGTGCAGCAGATGGATTTATCAATGTTTTAGAAATTCAGGTCCCAGGTAAAAAAAGAATGAAAACGCAAGAGCTATTAAGTGGATTTTCGTTTCCACCGGATGCTGTTATACTTTGATGTTAACGATGACTCGTTAATATTTATTTAACATTCACCCAAATCTCGCTCGTATAATGACGAATTTTGCAAGGTGAAACGATTAGTAGTATTTACAGGTGCAGGGATCTCCGCAGAAAGCGGAATTAAAACCTTTAGGGATAGTGGTGGACTATGGGAAAATTATGCCGTAGAAGACGTCGCAACTCCTCAGGCATGGTATAAGAATCCGGAATTGGTTTTGGATTTCTATAATCAGCGGAGAAAACAGGTCATTGCAGCGCAACCCAATGCTGCTCATCTTGCCTTGGTTGAATTGGAAAAAGGTTTTGAGGTAATTGTCATCACACAAAATATTGATGATTTACATGAACGCGCTGGATCCTCACGCGTGGTGCATTTGCATGGCGAGATCATGAAGTCGAGAAGCTCGTTAAATCCTAGTTTGGTATATCCCATGAAAACGGATAGTATTCACCTGGGCGATACATGTGAAAAGGGAAGTCAACTTCGTCCGCATATTGTTTGGTTTGGAGAAAGTGTACCTAAAATGGACGAAGCTATAATGATCACTGAGAAAGCTGATATTTTTCTTGTCATTGGTACATCATTAGCGGTATATCCAGCAGCCAGCCTGCTTCAATTCACTTCTGAGGATACCCTTACCGTTTTGGTGGACCCTAATGCGAATGCTCACGAATTACCAAATCATTTTACTGTGATTGCTAAAAATGCAACTCTCGGTGTTCCTCAACTTGTAAATAAATTATTGAAATCGTATGCTTAGTAGTGAATTTATGTCAACCGATTTATGGCAATGGGGAGTTTTACCCTTCTTGATTTTTTTGGCAAGGATGAGTGATGTTACCTTGGCAACGTTAAGAAATATTTTCTTGAGTAAATCCATCAAATACATTGTACCTTTTCTTGGATTTATTGAAGTGTTGATTTGGCTTTTAGCCATCTCTCAAATCATGAAAAATTTGCAAAATCCAGTTTGCTTTTTAGCATATGCCACCGGTTATTCGATGGGAATATTTGTGGGAATCAAAATCGAAGAGAGACTCGCCCTCGGATTACAAGTAATGCGCATTATAACACAACGCAATTCCGATGAATTAATCGTTGCCTTAGCGAAACAAAATTTTGGTATTACTACCATGAATGCTACTGGAGCGAAAGGTCCGGTGAAAGTAATTCTTACTGTTGTAAAGAGAAAAGATATTTTAGAAGTTAGAAAATTAATAGAACAACATAACCCCAATGCTTTTTATTCTATTGAAGATATCCGCACCGTAAGCCATGGAGTGTTCCCACGATCAACTTCCAGCCGTCTCGATCATCTCAAGAATGTTTTTCCAATGGGTGGGGGGAAGTAGTTTTTTTTGTTGGACTAAGTATTCTTGTGAATTAGAGTTTCCCCTTCGATTGATTATTCTTGGCTACAAGCAGCAAGCTACAAGTGTGATTATATAAGAAAATAAATTGTTTCTGCTTCGAATCTTATTCTTGAAGCTTGAAGCTAAAAATCTGAATACGAAGCAGTAATTAAACTTGAATGAATAACTCCATTAAAATTTAGAACTCAATAAATACGCCGTCATCAAATCATACACTTTTCGCTCCTTTAACTTTCCTTTCAAAAGTAGTTGGTGTGCTTTGATGGTTTGTAGATCTTTTCTCTTGGCTGGACCCGTTTGTACTTCGACCGGCTTAAGTTGCGTAGCATTTTTTGAAGTTTGTAAAATCAATCCTTCCAATAAAGAATAAGGAATATTTTGTGATTTCAATAAATCCATGGCAAGGATATAATTTGCATTCACAAAATTATTCGCGAAGACAGCTGCTAAATGCAGATGAGCTCTCTTTTTACTAGACAAAAGCATCGTTTTGCCAGAGAGTTTTTTTGCGAGTTGGAGTAAGAGTTTTTCTAATTTAGAATTTTGGGATTCCACACAAATCGTAACCTTTTCCCAATCAGCATTCAGTTTGCTCGAAAAGGTTTGCACGGGATAAAATACACCCGTCAATGTTTTTCTGCTCTTTAATAAAGGAAGCATTCCACTACAATGAATCAAGTAATATCCTTTGCTTTCATATTCTTTAAACAATCCTTGAATAGAAGCATCGCTGGTGCAGATAAATAATAAAAAAGCATCCGCATTCGCAACAGGAATTTCATCGACAAATCTGCTTTTAGATGCTTTTGAAATTACAAGTCCCGCTTTTTTTGTGCGACTATGTATAAAATCGATGGAATAACCGCATTCCGACATTCTCTTTGCCAAATGGGTGGCAAGGTTTCCGGATCCAACAATACTATATTTCAAATTCATGATTGGAATACTAGGTGATACGAAGCTTTTTAATTCTCTTGACAATGGCTATCCACGTTCCAATAATCATTAAAAAACAACCTATCCAAAGTATATTGATATAAGGGAAAATAATAGCTTTCATAATGATGAATTCACGGGAGTTTCCTTCTTTTTCAGCAACTTCAATTTCAAATTTATTTTCTTCAGGAATAATTTTTATAAAAGCAAAACGTAGACCTAACTCTGAAATTTCTACCGGGCGATTAAAGGCTTCACTACCTCGTAAAATAAATACTGGATTTGCCTGGTGCATTTTCTTATTTACATCCATCACCAAAATATTCGCTGCAACCGCTAAATCCGACTCCTGGAGCATCAGCAGATCCTTATCAACATCTTTATTTAAGCTTTGCAATACAACCAAACTATTACTTGTGGTGATAGTATCGCCAATGCTTAATTGATATTTTTTTCCGGGTTTATATCCTTCGTTCTCCTTTTTTTCGTCTTCCTTATCATCTAACTCCGCATAAGTAACATGGGTATAAATATCTCTATTGATGAAATGTTGAGTGCTGGGTTCACTCACATTCCCCATTCGATCGTTTAACTGAACAAAAGGGAACAAGCTAAACTGCTTTTGAAATTGTCCGTTGGTATGATCCGCTTTTAAATATTCAACTTCATATCGAATATGAATACCTTCTTTTACTTTTTCTTTGTAGGTAACATAAAATTCACCCATGGGTAAAGTGTCTCCTTTGTACAAAAGTATATTCTCATTGTTCGGGAAATCTTTTCCTAAATCAACATTCAAACGATTTTGACTAATCACTGTTTTTTCACTGTTTGCAATTAAGGATCCCAATAAAATAAATGCGATTCCCATATGAGCAATACTCGCTCCTGATTTGGCAATATTTCCCTTGAGAACACGAATAAAATAATCGAGGTTTGAGATAAATGCCCATGTAGAAGTAAATAACAATAAGACTAACTGTATGCGATCAAATTGAAAATAATAATGAACGCCAATGGTAATGAGTAATGAAACTACGAAGGAAAGCAAAAGCTTTTTTGCCATAGTCTTCATATCGGTTTGCTTCCATTTAAAGTAGAGTCCCATCGACATGAGTAAAGCAATCACTGCAGCCAATGGAATTTGCCAAGAATTGTAAAAATCAATTGCATCGGCTGGAGGAGCCATTTTCAAATTGAACAATTTATTGATAACCGGAATTGAAGTGGTAATACTAATTTGAATGGCAGAAATCACTAAAATTAACATTCCCATAAACATCCAAAATTCTCGACTACTTATAGGGTCTTCTTCAGATTGAGTATAGAGGAGTTTTCGGTTTTTGATACTTAAGAAAACTGCCAATACGAAAAAGAATACCATATAAATCAACAATTGCCCCTTCATCCCTAAATCCGTAAAGGCATGCACGGAAGTATCACCTAAAATTCCACTTCGCGTTAAAAAAGTAGAGTATAATACGAGGATAAAAGAAAGTGTACAAAGAATATAGGAGCTATGCAATGATGTTCCATTCTTGTTAAAAATTATCATGACATGTGTGGCACCTACCAATACTAACCACGGAACTAAACTCGCATTTTCTACAGGATCCCAAGCCCAGAAACCACCAAAGCTTAATGATTCGTAAGCCCAAGCACCACCCATCAATACACCTGTACCTAAAATCAGAATGCCAAATAAAGACCATGGAAGCGCGGGTTTAACCCATTCTTTAACACGACCTGTTAACATACCTCCAACAGCGTAAGCAAAAGGAATTGCAGTAGCAGCAAAGCCCAAAAACAAGGTCGGAGGGTGAATCACCATCCAATAATTTTGTAGCAACGGATTTAAACCTCGTCCGTCTTTTATTTTACTTAAATAATCGGCCATTTGAATAAATGGTAGATTAGCAAAATCAGCGTGGTTACGCAAAAGTATAAATGGATTGGAACCGATTTTGATTCCACCAAATTCTAATCCGAGTAACATAGAAGCTAAAAATGTTTGAATAATCATCATCGTAAACATGACCGGAGCTTCCCATGTTCCCGCTTTCTTAATGATGATAAAAGATAATACGACATGCCAAAAAGTCCAAATTAAAAAACTGCCTTCCTGACCTTCCCATAAACAAGCCCACATGTATTTCATGGGCAATACAGAATTTGAATGTTGCCAGATGTAGTAATACTCAAAAAAATGTCCGTGTATTAAATAGTAAATCAAGAAAATAATTCCGAATACAGAAACAGCATGCACACCAAAGCTGAGGCGTGCAAGTGGATTCCATGAATTTGAAATTTCTGATTTTTGTTTAAAAGAAAAATAATAGGAAATAGCAGATAGAAGTGCAGTTGCAAATGATAAAATGATTAAAATATTTCCAAGTATACCGAATCCAAGATGTTCTCCTTGGTATTGAATTTCCATTATTTTTCTTTATTTATTTTAGCTAGCGGCTTCCGTATCTCCAGAAACTGCCTTCAATTGGTCTTGCTGATTCCCGTTGTATTTAGAAGGGCATTTCATTAATATTTGACTCGCATGAAATTCATCTCCATCCATTTTACCTACCACCACAATTTGCTCGGATCGTTCAAAATCTTGCGGCTTGCTTCCATTGTATAAAACTTTTTTCTCTAGACCTTCATTATCTACTAAATAAAATCCGAAAAGATTAGCATTCACTTCTGGATTGTAGATAAATTCTTTCTCTTTATTTAATTTCCCTACAACATGAAATGTGCTTCCTTCATTTTCGATGGCGGTTTTAAAAGGAGCATAGGTACTGGAATTACTAATTGTACTTACCACTACAGCAAGTGCAACAGCAATAATGATGATTCCAATGATGTGAATTTTCTTCATGACTTGTAATTTTACTTTTTCAATTCTTTTTCCAGCTTCGTCACTTTTCTTTCGATGCGAATCATATAAAAACTAAGAATCGCTAATGAAATAAAAGCAACAGCAACCACCACATATATTTTCCCTTCCGATCGCATGGTATCGGCCATCTCTACTTCTTGTGCAAAGGCAGTAGAATGTGAAATCATAACGATTGACAGTAGAGTTAAGTTTTTCTTCATGCTTTTATTGATCTTCATTTTTCCATTCTATTTTTCGAATACGCACTCGTAAACTCATCATCCAAACCCCTAATAATGTCCATGCAATTACTGCGGGATAAAATACCATTCGCATATTTGCATCGAGGTCGTATTTGTTAAAACCGGGATTTCCTCCTTTACCAGGATGAAGTGAATCCGTCATTTTTGGCAAGACCATGATAAAAACAATCATCATCACAAATGCAAAAATACCATATACAGATGCTAATCGTGCACGTTTAGTGTCGTCCGGAATAGCATTTCTTAAAATGAAGTAAGCAGCATAAATTAATAAGGAAGCGGCTGTACCATTGAGTTGTGGATCATTTACCCAGGGAGCACCCCATGTGTAGTTTGCCCAAACCATTCCTGTTAAGAGTCCAGCAATTCCAAAAACCATTGCCATACGAGCGCTTTCATCAGCGACTAAGTCAAAGTGCAAATCTGATTTATTTAGATAGAGAATACCATAAAATGCATTGCAAATCATCAACACAAGCATTGCCATCCACATGGTTACATGAAAGTAAAGATTACGAATGGTCTCATTGAGAATAGGCATTCGTGGAATCTCCCCTAAAAATCCTTGGTAATAAGTAAAAAAAAGTAGTACGAGTGCCGCAATTTTCCACCACCAAGCTCTTGCTATATTTGATTTCACACTATTCAATTTTAATCACGCCAAAGGTAAGGAAACAAGAGGAAGGAAAGGACTACGATGATACTATTCAGCGCAATTAATAAATAAAAATTGGGTTGATTTATAGCCCACTCAACGCCTTGAATTGCATTCCCCGAAAATTTTATGATTGTTATTAATAAAGGAAATAATAAAGGAAATCCTAATATAGCTACCAAGGCAGCTTGATTATGTGCCTTAGACACAATTCCAGATACTAATGTCAATACAGCTGATAATCCAAAACTTCCTAATAGAAGTCCAAGGGTGAATTGTCCCCAATCATGGATTGAAAGACTAAAAAAGAGTGAAAATGCACTCAGGTTGATGAATCCAAGTACAGAAAGCAATATAATATTATAGGTCGTTTTTGCTAAGATGACAACAGCAGGATTCAGAAAAGTGTAATGGAAAAGTTGAAGTCCTCTACTTTCTTGGATAAAACTTCGTGCGATAGCATTCGTTGCTGCGAAAAGCATAATAATCCAGAATAAAGCATTCCAAGTAATGGGGTCTAAGGATTGACGATAGCTGATGTATGCAATAAAAATGGTAGCCAAAGAATACACCAAAAGACTAGTAAGCGCATGATAATTTTTAAATTCTAAACGAACTTCATGACGAACAAGTCGGAAATATTGATGGAGCGCTGAATTCATTGCTGCAAAATTCGACAATTTTTTATCGTTATCATTGCGATATGCTATTTTTGGTTATTGATTTAATAAGATTTTATGAAAGTAGACATATTGGCCATAGGTGCACATCCCGATGATGTTGAACTGGGAGCAGGAGGGACTGTATGCAAAGAAATCGCTACTGGAAGGAAAGTAGGGTTGATCGATTTAACCCGAGGAGAGTTGGGCACCAGAGGTTCAGCTGAGCTCCGAGATCAGGAAGCTGCTCAGAGTGCTTCCTTGATGGGTATAGAATTCAGATTGAATATGGGTTTTAAAGACGGTTTCTTTGTGAATGATGAAATCCATCAATTAGCACTTGTTCAGCAGATCCGTAGATTCCAACCTGAGATTATTATTTGTAATGCGGTAAAAGACAGACATCCTGATCATGGAAAAGGGAGTAGATTGGTTTCAGACGCATGCTTCCTGAGCGGATTAACGAAAGTGGAATCGATGTTTAATGGTCTACAGCAGCATGCATGGAAACCCAAAGCGGTGTATCATTATATTCAGGATAGACATATCAATCCCGATTTTGTAATTGATATCAGTGACTTTATGGAAATCAAAATGAATGCTGTGATGGCATTCAAAAGTCAGTTTTTTGATCCTACATCTGCAGAGCCTTCTACGGCAATTTCTTCAAAGGATTTTTTAGAATTTTTATATGGAAGAGCTCTTGAAATGGGCCGACAATCGGGCTTTTTATATGCAGAAGGATTTACGGTGGAAAGAACTGCTGGAGTTGATTCATTATTTAATCTGAAATAGAATTTTATAATTGTATCAACTGAAAAAGTAGGGACAATAAAAAAGCCTAGGGTTGAAACCCTAGGCTTTTAGATTTTACAATTATGTAATTACTTAACGATCATTGTACGAGTAGCCATTTCGCTACCAACAATTACTCTGTAAGAATACATTCCAGCAGAAAGATCACTTGCACTGATAGCAATAGTGTTTACTCCTGCTTGAAGGTTTTCATAAGAATTTGTTTTTACTAATTTACCAAGTACATTGTAAACTTCAACAGTTACGTCTGAAGATTTAACAAGATTCAAGCTAAACTGAGTAGAACCATTGAAAGGATTTGGGAAGTTTTGACCTAAGTCAAAGCTAACTGAACTATTATTTTCTACCACCCCAATTCCTTGTACAAAGTTAGCTATTGGAGTTGGTGTACCAGCAACTGTAAATGCTGCATCACATATTTCCAAACCATCAAGGTAACTATGATCAGTTTGTGAAGATGGTCCACCACCTGTTAAAGCAAGAATAGAAACTGGAACTTCATAGCAACCAGCTGCTCCATCTAAAGTGAATGGAGAAACGTTACCGAAGATACAGATACCATCAGCAGAAGAACCTGCTGTTAAGTTAGTTTCTGCAGTCCATAATCCAGTAGAATTGTTTAAACCTACAGTGTGAACGTCTGGGAATAAATTGTCAGTAGTAAAGAATAATGTAGTGTCAGTATCAAACCAAGAGAAGAACAATTTAGTTCCATCAAGAGTACGAGAAATTTGTGGACGACTATCTTCTTGTAAAGTATTCGTTGCATCCGCAAATTCACCACGGAAAGTTTGTGGAGTAGCTAACAATTGAGCACCCCATGTTTCTCCACCATCAGACGTAGAAACGTCAAAAAGACCCCAGCTACCAGCACCTGTATTCATTGAATATGCACTTGCACCTAATGCACCAACTCCAAAAACAAGATGAGCATTATTGCTGTTATCAACTGACATGTCTAATTCAAATGCAGTAGTGTAAGGTACACCAAATTGGAACAATGCATCAAAACTACTCATATCTAAAGAAGCAACCTTTATCCATGTTGCGCCATTATCAGCTGTCTTATAAACGATAGGAGCAGCATTTGAATCCAAAACAGTAGTGTAATCATCGTGTGCTAACATTGAAACATAACCAATTCCACCTGAACCCCAGGCAATAGAAGTAGCGATTAAAGTTCTTGTTCCATCAACATCTGGAGCTATAGGAGCAGCAATTTTTTGATAAGTGAATGAATAATCACCAGCAGACCAAACACCTTTTGCTAATAATAAAGTATCTGCGTAGTCACCGGTTACAACATCAAAATATCCGTTACAAATCCAGAAAGTGTTATCATCCGTATTCAATGCACCACCATCAGGAATTAAGAACCCGTTGTTAGCATCTAAATCTTCAGTCATAGTTCCTGTTCCACCACCAATGATAGCAGTTCCATGAGCATGTCCACCCCAAGCTGAATTAGCACCAGGACCAAAACCTGCTAAAGTAGGTGCGAAGTAAGAAACAGAAGCATTAGCAGCTACTGTGTTTCCTGCTGGATTATAAATTATTGCTTGTGGGTAACGAGCATTTGCTAATGGAGCAGCATTTGTGCCATTTGAAGTATAAAGAGGTCCTAAGTTAGATCCCCAAGTTGCACCTCCGTCTGTAGAAGAAGCAAAACGTAAACATCCTGAAGAGATATCACCAGTAACTGCAGGAGCAGAACGGTAAACCAACGAAACAGAATTGATTACAGGATGAGCAAATAATGCTGTTTTAGCACCGAAAGCAGTTCCAAATGCATTTGCCGATTGACCGACTGGAATTACGTTAACCGCTTGTGCACTAGGAGGATTATTTCCTTTGCGTAAACCAGCAACAGCAGGTGCCGTAGAAGGTGTAGTTTTTGTTTCGCCATTTACAACATGACCCTTTTGTTGAAGAGTAAGTCCTTTGACAGTTTTACCCTTATTAGGGGCTTGAGCCATTGCAGTCATACCGAAAGTAAGTGCAAGACCACAGATTAGTAGTTTTTTCATCATTTAATTTAGTTTATAGGTTTAACAGTTAATTTTTGTGTTTCGTAAAGTTAAGTACTTTGTATCTTAAAGATCATAAAAGCCCTTAACTTTACATTGAACACACAAAAGTAATAGATTTTGTGTTAAAAAAATTTGGGTAGTGAATTTTCTTCATCTTTAAAAGTAAAAGTAAAGTACTTTGTAATGAAACATATTGATAATTAGAATTTTATCATTGTTGTCAATTCGCTATTTGTTAAAAAATAAACAAGAAACAAGATGAACGAATAAATTAACCATCGTCTTATAGGAATATATTCAAATGCATGAATTTTTAGACAACTTTTTAAGAACAAAATAAGTAAAAATTTCTCCATGTAAAATGCGATTAGGGTTCCTATGGCTATTCCAATTAAGCCGTATTTAATCATTAATAAATAACTGCAAGTAAAGTTAATTATTAATTCAATAACTGCAATTTGCATGATCACTTTTGTTTTCCCAGCCGCTAAAACTAAAGTTTGCGGAAATAAAACTCTGCTTACTAACAAAAGCAAATAGGTGTTGAAAATGGGTGCACTTGCAATAAATTCAGCTCGGAAAAGGATGGGGTAAATCCATGAACTTAAAAAAACAAGCAGGATCGTCACAGGGAAAAGCAGATTCATCAATTTCAAAGATTCCTCTTTTAAATTTGATAATTCAGGAATTAAATTATTTTGACTTAACCGTGGTATGAAAGATGAACTTAATGAACTTGATAATAACACAGCCAAAGGCAATTCACGGGCTCCATATCTGAAAATAGCAAATTGATCGCTCCCAAAATGTGAACTTACCAATAACCCATCAATATATTCGGCTGATCCTGCTAATGCAAATCCAACAATTAGAGGAGCTGAATAACTCAATAAATCTACGATTACTTTTTTCTTGATTTTGAATTCGTTTTCTTGAAAAATCAAATAACCTAGATAGATGTTTTTAAAGATGGACAATAGAATTAGTCCATAAAAAACAAACTCAATTTCCCAACCCATCCAAATGGGTACTATAACGGCCGCCAAATAAGCAAACAAATGAATGGTACCGTAAACTAATAAACCCGCAACTCTTTCTTTGAGTAGGAAAATATGCTCAATAAGAAAAGTGGGATTATTTAGAAAGATGTAAATCAACATTAAACCATATATTCTGGATGATGTGGAAGGAAGAAATAGTTCAACTGTTTGACTAAATATCAACATGAAAAAAATCAATACAACACTCATGATCACTAATAACAATACAGTATTAAAGAAGTAAACATTTTTGTTTTCTTCCTCTTTCTTGTACTGACTTAACACTCCATTTAAAATTCCGTTTACCCAGAAAAAACTTACTGCACCACTTATAAATATTAATCCTTCATAAATACCTATTTCTTGAATCGAAATTCTGCTTTTAGAAAGCAAAATTCCCGTTAAGAGCAAAGTGGTGAAACGAATTATCTGGAAAATTTGAAATCCACGTGTGATGGAAAGTTTAGCTATTTTATTCATCCGGAAATCTACTTTAGCTCAGGTAGTTTTTTAAAATGAATGCGAAGCGAATTTCCTATGACAATAACATCTGAAAAGGCCATAGAAAGTGAAGCTAACATTGGATTTAGAAATCCAAATGCGGCCAAGGGTATAGCCACTACGTTATAAGCCAATGCCCAAAATAGATTTTGTTTAATCGTTTTTAACGTTTCCTTGGAGATAGAATAAGCGACCGCCAGTCCATCCAATTCATTCTTGCTTAATAAGATGATGTCAGCAGTTTGAATAGCAATTTGCGTCCCTGAATTTACCGCAATTCCTACTGCGGCAACAGCTAAAGCCGGAGCATCATTTATTCCATCACCCACCATAGCCGTCTTACCTGATTTCTGGAATTTCTCAATTACATCCACTTTCATATTCGGTAATTGAGCGGAATAAATTTCATCAATACCTAAATAATTGCCAATTGAATTGCAAACTTCAGTACGATCGCCACTTAATAAAATCGTTTTTACACCTCGCTCTTTAAAAAAGGAAACCATCGACAAGGCATCCGTTCGAACCGGATCTTCAAAATCAATGGTCGCTACTATTTGATCATTGAAAGCAACGTACACCTGGTGACCTTGTGTAGTTGAACCTACATCTACAAATTTTTGAGATCCGATTTTGTAGTGATTTCCCTCTTTGTCTGTAGCACTAACTCCATGTCCGGCAATTTCATTTATTTCTGTAAAATGGATGGGTAAATATTTTGCATCTGAAAACTTTTCAGCCAGTACTTTTGCATAGGGATGATTAGAATATTTTTCTAAAATGCTGATTATAAAATTTACTTTTTCAACGTTTGTATCGAGGTAATTAATTTCCTTTACGGTGACTTTTCCCTGTGTTAATGTTCCTGTCTTATCAAAAACAATGTATTTTATTCCACTCAATTTTTCTAAAGTATCTCCGCCTTTTACTAAAACACCTCGACGAGCCGAACGACCAATGCCAACTGCCACAGCAGTAGGAGTAGCTAAACCCATTGCACAAGGACAAGAAATAACCAAAACTGCAATCCCTCTTAACAATGATTCGGACACTGGTAAATTCGAATAAAAATGCGATAAGAAAAAAGTGAAAATGGAAATCAAAATAACAATTGGAACAAACCAAGAACTAACTAGATCCCCAAGTCGTTGTATTTCTGGCTTTCGAAGCGCGGAAGTTTTTACAACTTCAATCATTTTACTCAACACTGTGTTGCTTCCCGATTCCTGTACAATCACTTTAATAAAGCCATTCAAGACGATGGTACCACTCAAAACCTGATCATTGATTGTTTTTTGAACTGGTAAACTTTCTCCTGTCATCATGGATTCATCAATCTCCACTTTTCCCTCGTAAATAAGCCCATCGGCTGGTATTTTATCACCTGTATTAACTAAAATTAAATCATTCACTCTAAGCTGATGGGCCAGCAATTCTACAATAGATTCTTTTTCTGTTAAAGCATTTTCAATTTTCATCGCTTTAACGGGCTGAATTTTGGTAAGATGTGTTAAAGCAGATTGCGTCTTTTTTAAACTCCTCTTTTCAATAATATTACCCAACAATACGAGCGTTATGATAGTGGCCGAAGTTTCGAAAAACAAATAGTTCGAAATTTCAGTAGTTCCATAATATAAGTACCATGCAATTATTGAATAGATGAAAGCAGAAAAAGAACCCACCGTAATTAATACGTCCATGTTCATGTGTCTTGATTTTATGGATCCCCAAGCACTCTTCCCAAAGTGATTTAATCCGATAAATAGCACAGGCAAGGCAAGAACAAACTGAAACGCAGGTTGGTGTAATAAATGAAAAGATAAAAACATATGAGCCAATAAAGGAAATGTGAAAATGGCAGAAATAAGAAAACGGATTTCTGTTGAATCCAAATTCCATTTCTTGGTACTTGCACCTTCCACCTCTTTGTAAATGGAAGCTTTATAACCTAAACCATTAATATCTGATAGTACTTGTCCTACCTGAATTCCTTCAATCATCTCAAACTCAACTTCTCCACTGTTGTAATTCACAAAAATATCGTGCAATCCTTTCGACTCCAACTTTCTACTAATGTTTTGTGCACAACTGGCACAAGTCATTCCAGAAACAGAGAGATGTATTTTTTCAGACATGGTGTAAAGTTAGCGAGCATAATTGAAGAACGAAGAAATTTACAATTCATTTTGGCATGAATGTACTTGTTGACTACATTTGCAGCCTTCAAAACGGTAGATGTAGCTCAGTCGGTTAGAGCGCTAGTTTGTGGATCTAGAGGTCGAGGGTTCGATCCCCTCCATTTACCCGATTCCGGAGTCAATTTATTGGCTCCGGTTTTTTTATATCTTATTGTTTTTGAATCCTATATTTAATTATCGAGCGCGGAAATTAACTTTTTAAAGAATCGGATACTTTTGTTCAGAAAATACAATTACATTTAGCAAAATAGATTTCTTATTCCATTGCATAGAATTATCTTTGCAGTTATATAAAAAAACAAATAATGGCAACGACAACGGCACAACCTATTGGTCAAGAAAATTACGAAAAGCAATTATGCGATTGGATAGAACTTGAAAAAGCAGCAATCGAATTAATCCATATTACGGGTGCTTTATGGTTTAACAACTCAGTAGAGTTAATTATTTTTAGAAATCAATTGGTGGATCGCAGTGCCAGCCAAATTTTAAATTTACACCAATACGCTATTGATATCGTTAAGAAGCCGATTTCAGTAATTGATACATTAGCATTAGCTCGTGTTCTTAATGAAATGGATTTGGCTCCATCTCGTATTGATATCGGAAAATTAGCTGCTGAATGGTTAGCAGAAAAGGCTGGATTTAATAATGACACCAAGGCTTTTTTAACGAGTAAGATTGGTGACTTTGTTGGAAAAGATCGTCGTAAAATGATTCCTAGAGATGTGATTCTTTATGGATTTGGACGTATTGGCCGTATTTTAGCTCGCGAATTAGTAGGACAAGCAGGAAAAGGAGAGCAATTACGTCTTCGTGCTATCGTAGTGAGAAAGCGTTCAGATGATGATTTAAGTAAACGTGCTGAATTATTGAGAAACGACTCTGTTCATGGACCTTTCCCTGGAACTGTAATTGAAGATAACGAAAAAAATGCGTTAATTGTTAATGGACATACCATTTATGTTATTGATGCAAAAAATCCGGAAGATGTAGATTACTCAGCTTTGGGAATTAATAATGCGTTATTAATTGACAATACTGGAGTTTCACGCGATCGTGAAGGACTCAGCAAGCATCTTAAAGCGAAAGGAGTTGATAAAGTATTATTAACAGCTCCCGGCAAAGGTGATATTCCAAATGTGGTGTATGGTGTGAATGAAAAGAATCATGCTGTTGACGAAAAAATATTTTCTGCTGCATCCTGTACTACAAATGCTATTGTTCCAATTTTATCTGTCATTGAAACTGCCTTGGGAATTGAAAGAGGACATATTGAAACGATTCACTCTTATACGAATGACCAAAATTTATTAGATAATTATCATCCTAAGTATCGTCGTGGTCGTTCTGCTGCCATGAATATGGTAATTACAGAGACCGGCGCAGACAAAGCGGTTGCAAAAGTTTTACCGGTACTGGAAGGAAAGTTGACCGGTAATGCGGTGCGTGTACCAACTCCCGATGTATCCCTCGCCATCTTAAATCTAACCATGAAGAAAGGTGTAAGTAAGGATGAAGTGAACGACATTTTAAAAGATGGTGCATTGCGTGGAAATTTAATCGAGCAAATTCAATATTCGAATTCCAATGAATTGGTGTCGTCTGATTTGATTGGTAATCCTTGTGCTTCTATTGTCGATTCACCGGCTACCATCGTATCGAAAGATAAAAAAAGTATGGTGCTTTATATTTGGTATGATAATGAATATGGATACAGTCGTCAGGTGGTACGCTTTGCAAAGTATTTAGCCGACGTAATTCGTTTTACTTACTACTAAATCAATCGAAAAAATAATAAAGGCTGTCGATTTTCGGCAGCCTTTTTTTTGTTTTAGATAGAAGGGAGGTGATATTTTTTCAATCTCCCAAATATGATTTTAAAATATTATTCTTGCTTTTATGTCGTAGGCGACGCAGTGCTTTTTCTTTTATTTGACGAACTCTTTCTCTCGTAATTCCATATTTATCGCCAATTTCTTCTAATGTTAATCCGTGTCCAATTCCAATTCCAAAAAACAGTTTCACGACTTCGCATTCTCTTTCACTCAAAACACTGAGGGATCTTTCAATTTCCTTTCTTAGCGAGTCATTAATAAGTTGTACATCGGCACGTGGCGATTCATTATTTTCAATTACATCCAACAAAGTATTATCTTCACCTTGAACGAAGGGGGCATCCATCGAAACATGCCTACCCGAAATTCGAAGTGCATCCGTGATTTTATCCAAGGGTAAATCGGTGAGCTTGGCAATTTCTTCATACGAAGGTTCTCTTTCGTATTCTTGTTCCAGCTTACTAAATGCTTTACTGATTCGACTCAATGAACCAATTTGATTCAAAGGAAGTCGCACAATACGACTTTGCTCTGCAATAGCTTGTAAAATACTTTGGCGAATCCACCAAACAGCGTAGGAAATAAATTTAAATCCTCGGGTTTCATCAAAACGTTTTGCCGATTTTATTAATCCGAGATTTCCTTCATTAATAAGATCCGGTAAACTCAACCCTTGGTTTTGATATTGTTTAGCAACAGAAACCACAAACCTCAAATTGGCTCGAGTTAGTTTATCAAAAGCAACTTCATCACCTTCTCGAATAAGTCTTGCGAGTCGCACTTCTTCCTCCGCCGGGATCATTGGCTCTTTGCCAATATCAGAAAGATACTTCTCTAATGAAGCACTCTCCCGGTTGGTAATCGATTTACTAATTTTAAGTTGACGCATTTTAGTTGATTTTAAAAATCTAAAAATTGTCGTGGCTTTTGTGTTAAACAAATATAAGTGAAAAAAAGAACAAACTACCAAATTGCAATTAAAAAAAAAGGACGCTGATGAGCGTCCTACAATTTTTTGATGTCATCAAATTACATGCCGAATCCGTAGTAAGCCCTCATTCCATTGGGGTAAACCCCTTCAATAAGAACTCCGCCTTTTTTATTGTTTAAGTAATCCGTCAATTCTTCAACACTTCCTACCGGCTTATTGTCGATGGAAACAATGATAAAACCTTCTTTAATTCCCGCACTCTTAAGTTTTCCTGTCGACAAATCTTTCACCTTTATCCCTTTAGAGATATTTAGTTTATCTAATTCAGCGTCAGAAATAGAAACCAAGGTAGCGCCCAACATTGAAATCGATTCGTTCTTTATTACCTTAGTATTTCCGTCTTTGTTACGAAGGGTAACAGCATAAATTTTTTCATTTCCATTTCGCATTACGGTTACATCAATTTTATCGCCGGGACGATATCGACCCACTTGCTCTTGTAATTCTGGAGATGACTTGATCGGACTTCCATTTATAGAAGTAATTACATCGCCTTCTTTGATTCCTGCGGATTCCGCTGCTCCGTCGTCTGTAAGTCCATTTACATAAACACCATGAAGCGACTTGATTTCTTTTTCCTTGGCAAACTCTGAATCCAAATCACGAATACTAACTCCAATGAATCCTCTTTGTACAGTTCCATATTCCATTAAGTCGTTTACTACCTTTTTTACAATATTTACAGGGATCGCAAAGGAGTAACCCGAATAAGATCCGGTATTCGAAGCGATGGCTGCATTAATTCCAATTAATTCACCTCGGGTATTCACCAATGCCCCACCTGAATTTCCTGGATTTACCGCCGCATCCGTTTGAATAAAGGATTCGATGGGGAATTTTTGATTAGGAAGAATGTGAATATTTCTGGCTTTTGCTGAAATAATACCAGCCGTTACCGTGGATGTTAAATTAAATGGATTTCCCACCGCCAATACCCATTCTCCTACTTTCACTTGGTCGGAGTTTCCCCATGCCGCAAATGGTAAATTATTTGCTTCCACTTTTAAAAGAGCAAGGTCGGTAGAAGGATCCAGTCCAATTACTTTTGCTTTATAAGATTCTTTATTATCCAGCGTTACATTCACTTCTTCTCCATTTTCTACTACATGATTATTAGTGACGATGTACCCATCTTCCGAAATAATTACTCCCGACCCCGTACTTTGCTGCTGTGGAATTGAACTAGGATTAGGATTGCCCCAGAAAAAACTAAATGGATCCACCATATGATTCCCGCTCTGTCGTGGATACGTTGTAGTGACGTGAACGACGGTCGGTACCGAAGCTTCTGCTGGTAAAATAAAGTCAATGGAAGCAGCATTCGGAACTGAATAATTTACTTGTTGATAGCCATTCGCTGTTTTCATTAATCCGATAGGTCCATTGCGAGAATCATCGTCAAAATGATTTACAATACCGGCACCAACCATTCCTGCTGAGAGTGCAAGGGCTACAAATAGAATACTTTTGGTTTTCGAATTCATAATTTTTAGATATTAATTTGAAGTCTAAATACGTTTAACGAGGCAAAAATATTTTCAAGAAAATGAATCTAAAATGAATTTAACTTTGATTTAACGCTTTAACGCTCTGAATTTGAAGCTCTATTTGATTCAGAAAAATCACTAACTTTACAACGATGCAATTGTCTTTCAGTAAATACCAAGGAACGGGGAACGACTTTATTATTTTGGACGGCTGGAATTCGGAAATTTCGATTTCTGCCGAGCAAGTAAAGCACTGTTGTGATCGAAGATTTGGAATTGGAGCAGATGGTTTGATGATTATTAAGAAGCATCCATCCTTAGATTTTGAAATGATTTATTTTAATTCGGATGGCTTGCCTAGTTCTATGTGTGGAAATGGTGGACGCTGTTTAGTGCATTTTGCTTTTGAAAAGAAATACATCGGAACTTCCACTCAATTTTTAGCCATTGATGGTGTACACGAAGCAGATGTTTTATCCAATTCTATTATTTCTCTCAAGATGAATTCAGTTTCTAACATTGCGAAAAGAGAAAATGATTATTATTTAAATACAGGTTCTCCTCATTTTGTTTCGAAAGTAGATGCCATCATGGATTTGAATGTAGTGGAAAACGGGCGAAAAATTCGCTATAATGAAGAGTTCAAAAGGGAAGGTACCAATGTAAATTTTGTTCAAGAGTTGGAAGATGGTATCATGGTTCGCACTTATGAAAGAGGTGTTGAAGATGAAACGTTGAGCTGCGGAACCGGTGTGACAGCTGCAGCATTAGTGGCAGCGGATTTGTTCAATAGAGAAAAGAAAAAAACAGAAAATATAAATATCAAAACATTAGGCGGCGCATTAAAAGTAACATTCAACCGAAACGAAAATGTATTTGACGAAATTCGATTGATCGGACCTGCTATATTTGTGTACGAGGGATCAATAAAATTATGATTAGAGGAAATTCCATATTACTAAGAGCGCTAGAGCCTAAAGATGTTGACTTAATGATGATCTACGAAAACGATCCGGAAGTTTGGCCGGTAAGTGGGACCATCACACCTTATTCTAAATATACGCTTGAACAATATTATGCAAATGCTACGCAAGATATTTTTGTAGCTAAGCAACTTCGACTTGCCATCGAAATCATCACGGAAGTTCCAGGAATGGAAATGACCATTGGTTATATAGATTTGTTTGACTTCGATCAATTGCATCGACGCGCTGGTGTTGGTATTTTGATTGGAGATAAAGGTCAACGACGTAAAGGTTATGCCACCGAAGCACTTTCTTTATTGGTAAAACACAGTTTTAATACCTTGAACTTACATCAGCTCTTTTGTCATATCGACAATCGTAATGAAGGGAGCTTGCGTTTGTTTTCTAAAATTGGATTTAGAACCTGTGGGGTGATGCGTGACTGGCTTGCATATGATGGGAAGTGGCATAATGTAACCGTCCTTCAACTTATCCGACCAACGGTAATTGTATAATCTTGAAACAAAAACTTATTTCTGCAGGGTTGGTACTGACAGTTTTTGCACTGTGCTTTTTGAATTGGTTTTGTAATTCATCTAAAAAAGAGAAGGACGAGGAACGTACTACCTATGCAGGATTAAGTGATTCTGCACGGTATGTAGGAATGGAATCCTGTAAAGGTTGTCATTCAGGAGTACATGAATCTTTTAGTCATACTGGAATGGGCTTGTCCTTTGACGTCGCTAGCAAGAAAAAATCCGCAGGAAATTTTTCGGGGCATCCACAAATTTATGATGCAGATAAAAATTTATTTTATCATCCGTACTGGAAAGGAGATTCACTGTACTTTAAAGAATACAGAATGGAGGGGAAGGATACTGTTTTTAGTCGGGAAGAAAACATACGTTATATCGTAGGTTCTGGTCAACATACCAACTCACATATCTGGGAAAGCAATGGATATTTATTTCAGGCACCCATGACTTTTTATACGCAGAAAGGAAAATGGGATTTACCACCAGGATTTGAAGATGGAAATAATACACGCTTTGGAAGAAAAATTGGATTAGAATGTATGAGTTGTCATAATGCCTATCCTGAATTTGTACCCGGATCAGAAAACAAATTTAGCTTGGTAAAAAATGGAATCGATTGCGAGCGATGTCACGGACCAGGAAGCATACATGTTAAAGAAAAGTCATCGGGAATATTAATTGATACTTCCAAATTTATAGATTATTCCATCGTCAATCCTTCTAAGCTTCCTATTGATCTTCAATTTGATTTATGCCAACGTTGCCACATTCAAGGAAACGTCGTTTTAAATGAAGGAAAATCTTTTTTTGATTTCAAGCCGGGTATGAAATTGTCGGAAGTGATGAATGTTTTTATGCCGATTTATAAAGACAACGAAGAGCAACACATCATGGCTTCCCATGCGGAACGGTTGAAAATGAGTAAGTGCTTTTTAGTAGTATCGGAAAGAGAAAAAAATAAAAAATCAGAGAAAGATCTGCATCCATTCAAAAACGGTTTAACCTGCATCACCTGTCATAATCCACATGTTTCGGTAAAAAAAACGGATAAGTCTATTTTCAATGCTGCATGTGGAAACTGTCATCAAACGGGTAAAGATCCTTTATGCACTGAAAAACTAGAGCTCAGAAAAAAGAATAATGACAATTGCATTAGTTGTCATATGCCTCAACATGGTGCTTCCGACATTCCCCACGTAAGTGTGCACGATCATCGCATTGGAATTCATCATGAAGTTATAGAAGAACCGAATAAAATAAGAGATTTTATAGGTATTGCTTGCATCAATAACGATGAAACAACAGATCAAGTAAAAGCACAAGCCTATCTGAATTACGTAGAAAAATTCGGAATGGATAAAGGATTACTTGATTCGGCACTGAAGTATGTAAGTGACGATTCGGATGTTTCATTGGAAAAAAACATTCATCAACTGGTACAGATTGCCTATTTAAAAGGAAATTCACCTCTCGTTGCAAAGTACGTTGAGCGTATTCCAAATTTGCTGAAGAAATTAAATAAGCCATCATTAGAAAATAGAGATGCCTGGACATCCTATCGAATCGGTGAGAGCTATCAACGGATGGGAGTTTCAAAAAGTGCTTTGCTTTGGTTCAAAAATGCTTATCAACTGGCTCCCTTATCTGCAGAATTTACAAATAAATATGCCAATGAGTTGGCAATTTCGGGAGATAAATCAAAAGCAAAGGAACTCTTTAATTTGCTCATAAAAGAGCATCCTTACTTTTCACCGGGCTATTGCAACTTGGGTTATTTTATTTTAGCGGTAGAAGGAAATATTAAATTAGCGCATTCGTTGTTCGATAAAGCGTTGAGATTGGATCCCGATTATGAATTGGCATGGTTAAATAAAGCCAATGCCTATTTGTTGGAAAACAATAAAGTAATGGCTATTAAAACTATTCAGCATGTATTGAAGATAAATCCAGCCAATCAACAAGCAAAGACGGCTTTACAACAATTAAAATAAAAGTATAAGTGGCAAAAAAGAAAAGTAAAATGAGTAGAGGCGGGAAGCGCTTCATGCAAGCTTTCGGAGCTGTGCTTTTTCTTTCTGTACTAATTTTATGCTGGGGATTGTATCAAAAAATATTTGCACCCAATGATTTCGACAATAAAAGAGATCAAATTATTTACATTCCCACTGGTTCAACCATTGATGATGTTGTACTTTACTTGAAGGAAGAAGGGCTAGTGGATGATACAGAAGCTTTCAGTTGGGTGGCACAGAAAATGAATTATTCATCCAATGTGAAACCAGGGAAGTATCAATTGAAAAATCGAATGAGTAATAAAGAAATAATAACTTTATTGCGATCCGGAAAGCAAATTCCCATAAGATTAACCTTTAGCAATCTCAGAACGAGCTATGATTTAGCAGGAGCCGTTGGAGGTAAAATTGAGGCAGATTCTGCTTCCATCGCTTATCTATTTAAAGATAAATCCTATTTGAAAAAATACGGATTGACAGAAGAAAATAGTTTATGCTTGATGATTCCCAATACCTATGAATTTAAATGGAATACTTCCGCTGAAGAATTTTTTGAGCGAATGAGTGTTGAATATAAAAAGTTTTGGAATGAGAAACGCAAAGCAAAGGCTAAAAACATAGGTTTAACTCAAACGCAAGTGTGTATTTTAGCTTCTATCGTAGATAAAGAAACTCGAAAAAATGATGAGAAGCCCACTGTAGCCGGAGTCTACATGAACCGTTATTTGAAAGGCTGGAAATTAGAAGCCGATCCTACTTTAGTGTATGCTTCAGGCGATTTTACCATTCGAAGAGTACTCAATGAACATAAAGAGATTGATAGTCCTTATAACACTTATTTATACACCGGATTACCTCCCGGACCTATTTGCATGCCCGCGATATCATCGGTGGATGCCGTTCTTAACTATACCAGACATGATTTCATGTTCTTTTGTGCCAGGGAAGATTTTTCGGGATACCATTCCTTTGCAAAGAATTATATTCAACACCTTATCAATGCCCGACGTTTTCAAAAGGAATTGGACAGAAGAAATATTAAGTCTTAATCAAAATATTCCCTAACTTTATTCGATATGAAATCCATTGTATTTTTAATATCGATGTTATTCATTTCCTCATGGGCCCTCGGTCAAGAGGAAAGCCTGATCGACTCTTTTCAAATTCAATTAGCTATTCATAAGCAGAATAAATTGAAGATAGGGAAAGATGCCTCTCCATTGTATGACAGTACAGAAGCAAATATTTTATTTGGAATTTCAAAAGCTTATTTTGGAAACGATCCTTCAAAGGCAACAGCTTACGCCGATCAACTTCTACATTTATCCAATATAATAGGCTATGCGAAAGGAATTGCTAATGCCAATTATTGCCTCGGTAATATCGCTATGGATAAAGGGGATTACCTGGTGGCATTAACCAACTTAAATTTATCAGTAAAGCAGAACCAAGAGATTGCAAATAAAGAAGGACTTGCAGCCTGTTATAATAGTATCGGAATTATTTATTGGAATCAGGGTAATTACACAAAAGCACTGGAAAGCTATTTTTCTTCTTTGAAGTTAATGGAAGAAGTTGGAAATAAGTTTGGCATTGCGGTTTTATATGGGAATATTGGAATTATTAATGTAGAGCAAGGGAATGTTCTTGCTGCCGAGAAAAATTATCTATCTGCGCTTAAAACGTTTAAAGAGATACGATCGAAACAAGGGATAGCTACTTCTTATAATAATTTGGGGAATGTGTATGCGGATGAAGGTAAACACGAGAAGGCATTGCAGTATTATCTAGATGCGTTAACGCTCCAAAAGGAAATGAAGAATGACGATGGTATTTCCATTTCTTATAATAATATTGGCGAAATTTATATCAATCTTGAAAATCTGGATGAAGCATTAAAGAATCTTTTTGAAGCCGTTAAATACCAAACGAAAATAGAAGATAAGGAAGGGATGTCGGGTACCCTTTTAAATATTGGAACGGCCTATTTCAAAAAGAAAAATTTAATAGAAGCAGAAAAGTACTTAGATCAATCTTTGAATCTATCGAAGGAGATTGGCAGTTTAGATAATTTGAAGTTCAATTATGAAGCACTGATCAAACTCGATAGCGCGAAAGGTGATTTTAAAAATGCTTTTCGACATTACAAATTATATATTTCTACACGTGATAGTCTATATAATGAAGAAAACACTCGAAAATCAGTGCAAGCACAAATGCAATATGATTTTGATAAAAAGGAAAGTTTAGCCAAGGCTGATCAGGATAAAAAGGATGCTTTAGCTAAAAAGGAATTGCAAAAGCAAAAATTATTTCGAGATGGGTCTATTGTGGTATTGACCGTAGTTGCCTTCTTTGCCATTGTGTTTTTCAATCAACGAAACAAAATTAGAAATGGAAAAAAAAGGAGCGACGACCTATTGTTAAACATTTTGCCTTTAGAAGTAGCAGAAGAATTGAAACAAAAAGGCAACGCTCAAGCCAAGCAATTTGAAAGTGTAACCGTCATGTTTACTGATTTCAAAAATTTTACTCAAATAAGTGAGCGTCTCTCACCTTCCGAATTAGTAGATGAAATTGATACTTGTTTTAAAGCCTTTGATGAAATTATATCGAGACATAAGATTGAAAAAATAAAAACCATGGGGGATAGTTATATGTGTGCCGGTGGACTTCCCATTTCAAATTCTACGCATGCCGTGGATGTTGTTTCAGCAGGACTGGAAATTCAGCAGTACATGTCAGCACATCAACAAAAAAGCGAGAAAGAAGGAAGAGCTCCATTCGAAATTCGAATTGGTATACATACGGGTCCAGTAGTGGCTGGTATAGTAGGTTCAAAAAAGTTTGCTTATGATATCTGGGGTGATGCTGTGAATATTGCATCTAGAATGGAATCGAGTGGCGAAGCTGGAAAAGTAAATATTAGTGGAAGCACTTTCGCTTTGGTGAAAGATCAGTTTCAAAGTGAATATAGAGGTAAAGTAGAAGCGAAGAATAAAGGGGAAATTGATATGTATTATGTTTATCGAGCTTTATAGGTTTAGTATACAGAGTTATTTTAGCTTATTGCAGGAAACATTTATTTTCTTTTCGTTGGGGATTATGACTTTAATAATGAAAATAAATCATTCACCAATTGTAGCTCGATTTGAAAACAGAATATTTTCAAATTAGTGTTAAAGCCTCTCCCCTCGCGAGGCTTCGCGACATCTCCAAAGGAGAGGGAGCAAATAAAAACTGATGAAATAAAGAAATGAAATTTATTTATGGAAATCAATGCTTAAATTCATTTGAATGTTGAATTTTCATTGGTGATTGTTACTATTTCATTAATTTATGAATCATTTTCTCTCAATTTACCCTATTTTTGCCCTATGAAAATTGGATTGATTCGAGAAGAGAAAATACCTCGCGATAAACGTGTAGCTTTCACTCCCTTGCAGTGTAGGGCTTTGCTAAAAGAGTTTCCACAGGTTACTTTAGTGGTTCAGCCTTGCGATTATCGTTGCTTTACTAATGAAGAATATAAAATGCATGCCATTCCGTTGCAGGAAGATTTGTCGGATTGTGATATACTTATTGGTGTAAAAGAAGTACCAACAAAATTTTTAATGGAAGGGAAAAAGTACTTATTCTTCTCGCATACCATCAAAAAGCAAAAACACAATCGAGATTTGTTAAGGAATATTCTAGCAAAGAAAATTCAACTCATCGACTATGAGTGTTTGGTAGATAAACAAGAGAACCGTGTAATTGGCTTTGGACGTTTTGCAGGAATGGTTGGAGCTTACAATGGCATTATGGCCTATGGTTTAAAGTACGGACTCTTTAACCTCAAGCCCGCCCATCTTTGTCATGATAAAAAAGAAGTGTTTAAGGAACTAGAAAGAATCAATTTACCCAATATTAAAATAGTAGTTACTGGTGGAGGAAGGGTTGCGAATGGCGCCATGGAAACTTTAGGCGTATTGGGAATACGGAAAGTGACTGCATTTGAATTTTTAAATTATTCTTTCCGTGAGCCGGTATATGTGCAGTTGCATTCGGAAGATTATTATAGAGCAAAAGATGGATCCGATTTTAGTAAATCTGCATTTTACCATCATCCTGAAAAATTTGATTGTCATTTTGCTACAGGAAATTCTTTTGCTAGCTTTTGTGATCTATTAATCCATTGCACATTTTGGGATCCTAAAGCACCCGTATTATTTACAGTAGAACAAATGCGCAACCCGAAGTTTCATATAAGTGTGATCGCTGACGTGACCTGCGATATAAATGGAAGTATTCCATCTACCACAAAAGCAACTACGATTGAGGATAAGTTTTATGGATACAATCCCAATACCGAACAAATTGACGAAGCTTTTGCTCCAAGTACCATAACAGTAATGTCAATAGATAATTTGCCGTGTGAGTTACCTAGAGATGCTTCTGATGGATTTGGAAAGCATTTGTTGGAAAGAGTCGTTCCCTTTTTAGTAGGGCAGGATGATGGACTTATTGAAAGAGCCAGCGTAACAAAAGATGGAAA
>JBJXGU010000019.1:0-4416 GCA_046160245.1 Bacteroidia bacterium | reverse complement strand
TTTTATAATAAAGGAAATGATTCAGCCATTATTCCGGCTCATATTCGAAATATAAGTGATGTTTCAGGCGCAGGAGATACTGTAATTAGTGTTGCATCACTTTGTTTAGCATTACATTTAAAACCATCCATCATTGCTGCATTAGCAAATTTAGCAGGTGGATTGGTTTGTGAAAAAGTTGGGGTTGTTCCCATTGATAAATTACAACTGCAGGATGAGGCCATCCATTTGTTATCATGAGCGTTATTCCACAACATTACAAAGGTAGTTCGAAGCGTGAGCGTGTAGAAGAAATGTTTGATAGCATTGCTTCTCGCTATGATTTATTGAACAAAGTTTTATCGGGAGGAATCGATAAAAGCTGGAGAAGAAAGACAATCAATAAACTCATCGAAGTTCAACCTCAATCGATATTAGATATTGCGACAGGAACAGCCGACTTAGCGATTGAGTCGATGAAATTAAAGCCACGAGAAATTATTGGAATCGACATTTCCAATAAAATGCTTGACATTGGTCGGCATAAAATCATGGAAAAAGGATACCAAGGCATTATTCGTTTAGAGCAAGCCGATTCAGAAAACATTCCGTATCCTGATAATCGATTTGATGCGATCACAGTTGCTTTTGGTGTACGTAATTTCGAGCATTTAGAAAAAGGATTAGCGGAGATGTACCGTGTATTAAAGCCAGGAGGTAAAGTGGTGATATTAGAATTTTCACAACCTACTCAATTTCCAGTGAAGCAATTCTATAATTTCTATTCGAACTATGTGATGCCTCGTGTAGGACAATTATTATCGAAGGAGAGATCAGCATACGAATATTTACCTGCTTCCGTGGCTGCATTCCCCTACGGTAAAAAATTTACTACACTTCTTACAAAAACAGGATATCGAGATACCAAAGTGCAATCCTTGACGTTTGGTATTGCTAGTATATACACAGGATTAAAATGAAATTAAGTAAAAATATTTCTTTACTTACCATTTGTCTTATCGTTTTGATAGGAAGTCCGCTCTATGCACAACGCATCAAGGTTAAGAATTTAGAAAAGTACGACAAACAAAAAATTCACTTTGGATTTTTATTAGGTACGAACACTACTGATTTCCGTTTAACCAAGGCAGATAATTTTTACAAATCGGATAGCGTATTAGTTGTGGAAGCGGATGGTAAATCTGGATTCAATTTAGGAATCATTTGCAATTTGCATTTGGGAAATAATTTCGATTTGCGATTTGTTCCAGACTTAGCGTTTTCACAAAGAAATTTGAATTACAAAATGACCACTCCCATTGGTGCGAGTGATATGGTTGTTAAAAAAGTAGAATCTACTTTCATTGAATTTCCCTTGGAGCTAAAATTCAAATCAAATCGTGTCAACAATTATCGGTTCTATGTAACGGGTGGATTCAGGTACATGATTGACTTAGTTTCTCAAGCCAAAGTTGAAAATGAAAATGAATTGGTAAAGTTAGAGCGAAAAGATTACGGTTATACCATTGGTTTAGGAATGGATCTTTACTTACCTCTTTTCAAATTTGCTCCTGAGATAAAAATGTTTCAAGGAATCCCAAATGTTTTAACGACCGATCCATCGGTGTACACCACTACGATATCATCCTTGAAGTCGAGAGTATTTACATTCTCCTTAACTTTCGAATAAAGCATCATTGAATTACTAGAAAAAGATTCACATGCTACAAAGAATAGAGCTGGTGTTGCTGCCCGAAGAGGCGTCCCACGAGCAAGAGTTCAAAAATAAAATAGCAAAACAACTTCGCATTTCCGAAAAGGATATTCGTGATTTTCGATTAGCAAAACGATCCATTGATGCTCGGTCGAAGCAAGTAAAGTTCAGGTTGTTTTTTGATGTAGCGATTCAAGAAGATTTACTTCCATTAGAAAAAGAAGTTCGCGCTTTACAAGATGTACGCACAAAAACACGGGTGCTAATTATCGGAGCAGGTCCTGCAGGACTTTTTGCTGCCATTCAACTCATAGAACTTGGTTACAAGCCCATCCTCATTGAACGCGGTAAAGATGTGCGACAACGCAGAAGAGATTTAGCGCTGATTAGTAAGCAAGGAGAAGTAAATCCAAATTCAAATTATTGTTTTGGCGAAGGAGGAGCTGGAACTTACTCCGATGGAAAATTATATACACGTTCTGATAAAAGAGGAAATGTAAAACGCGCTTTGGCCACTTTTGTTCAGTTTGGGGCAACGAATGACATCACCATCGATGCACACCCACACATAGGCACCAATAAGCTCCCCGGCATTGTTACAGCGATGCGTGAAGCCATTGAAGCATGCGGAGGAGAAGTACACTTTAATACTTTGTTGACCTCAATAAAAATTACCGAGCAACAAGTTCAAGGGATTACAGTGACACCGTCGGAAGGTGGAATGGAATATTCGATCGATGGAAAATCAATTATTTTAGCAACAGGTCACTCGGCACGCGATGTATTTCAACTGTTGCATCGACAACAAATTTTAATTGAAGCAAAGGATTTTGCGCTTGGCGTTCGCATCGAACATCCACAAGAACTCATTGATCAAGTACAGTACCATTGCGATTCACGTTCAGAGCACCTCCCTCCTGCTTCCTACAGTTTCAGTGGACAATTTGAAGGCAAGGGCGTGTATAGTTTTTGTATGTGTCCGGGAGGCATTATTGCTCCTGCTTCCACGGCTCCTGGCGAAGTGGTAGTGAATGGATGGTCGCCATCTAAAAGAAATAATCCATTTGCCAATTCGGGAATGGTAGTGAGTGTAGAACAAGAAGACATGAAAGCATTCGCATCACACGGCCCATTAGCAGCAATGGAATTTCAGTCGGCGGTGGAGAGGGCTTGCTTTGATGCGGGAGGAGGAAGATTAGTAGCGCCTGCACAACGCATGGTTGACTTTTGCGAAGGAAAATTTTCGCGAACCATAAATTCCACTTCGTACCTGCCTGGTGTAAAATCGAGCGATTTAAAAGATGTACTTCCAGCATCCATTCTAAAACCATTACAAAAAGGACTGATGGGATTCGGAAAAAAGATGAAAGGATACTATTCGAATGAAGCCATGTTAGTAGCAACGGAATCGAGAACCTCATCTCCCGTTAGAATTCCTAGAGACAAAGAATCCTGCATGCACCCACAAATTAAAGGTCTTTTTCCTTGTGCAGAAGGCGCTGGTTACGCAGGCGGAATTATCTCGGCTGCCATGGATGGTGAGAGATGTGCGGAGGCGAGTGTGCGGTATTTGGAAAGTTTGTAGATTTTGGGCTTGATTCAGCGCAGCTAAAACGTTAGGGACAAACTTAAAAAAATCTCAAACAAGTCAATAATTTAATAACTTAGGGCTCATTCACTTTTTATTGAATCTGAATTAGGTAATATTAGATCTAAATAATAAATTTGAAAAAACTATTGAATAAGATTCGACATTTTTTTCTTTCATATTCATCAAATAATAAAATCTAATATCTTAATTTCTTACTTCTAGTGGTTAAAAATAAATTCAATATTAAATCTAAATATTCATGAAACAAATACTAATACTTCTACTATTACTTAGTGTAATAAAAAGTAATTCTCAATCATGGAGTATGCTTCCTAATTCTCCATCGTCAGCTTCATTTAGACATGATGATATTTTTTTTATAAATAATGACACGGGATGGGTATGCAATGTAGATGGTAAAATTTACAAGACAATAGATGGTGGAAATAATTGGGTTACACAATTGAATCAACCAAATACTTCATTTAGATGTATTGGATTTGCTACCCCATTAAAAGGATGGGCAGGCAATTTAGGAACAGGAAGATGGTCACCGACAATAGATACTTTACCATTATATGAAACCAATGATGGTGGTTTGACGTGGCAACCAGTATCAAACATATCAGGGACATTACCTAAAGGTATCTGCGGAATTAATATAGTAAATGACTCAACGGTATATGCAGTTGGGAGAGTTGGAGGCCCGGCATACCTGCTTAAAACTATTGATGCGGGAAGTACTTGGCAATCGATAGACTTAAATTTATTGGCTTTTCAATTAGTTGACTGCAAATTTTTTTCAAAAGATACAGGATTAGTGGTAGGAGGATTTCCTGGCCCTAGTTATACAACTTCTAAATATAGAATTCTATATACAACAGATGGTGGTTTAAATTGGCAAGTTGTTGCTTCTGGATTAAATACTTCCAAAAATTGTTGGAAAGTAGATTTTACTAACAGATTGGTAGGTTATGTTTCTGTTGAAAGCAACGGAACGAATGATACAATACCTGTATTAAAAACCATTGATGGAGGTTTAACATGGCAAGAGAAAATATATAGCACTACATTCAATACCTATCAACAAGGTATTGGCTTCATTAATGATAGTGTTGGGTGGTGTGGTGCA
>JBJXGU010000018.1:0-2945 GCA_046160245.1 Bacteroidia bacterium | reverse complement strand
CTGATCAACTACGTTGGCCTCAAAGGGCTGAAAGCCTCCAATGCCTAATTGAATACTTACATAACGTGTTTTGTTCTGCATGTATTCATAAATGGCTTTTGTCTTTTCTTCATTTGTTTTCAGGTTGGCAGTAAGCTGTCTTATTTTCTGCTTGGTCTCTTCGGGCAATATGTTTCTTCCTTTATTAAGTGTGTTAATCCATTGGCCAAATTCGTCCCAGGTTGTCATGGTACCAATGTAACCATCAAACTCAAATTTGGACGGGGCAGCCATTATTTGCGGCACTACATCAATTATCGAACTAAATGGCTCAAACTTAATAGGCATAACGTTTTTAAACTCCCAGGTCAACGACTCCATTCCATCACTGGTACGTTCCAGCCTAGGTTCCATATCAATATTAATAGCATTGTAGCGAGGGGCGATTGCCGGAGGATAAATAAGCTGATAGGAAGAATGTTGTACTGATACTTTTTCATCCGGTAGAATTACTGTTCCATCTATCATATATAAAAACCTATACTCCTTCTCATACTCATAAACAATTGTATAGGGGTAGGTTCCCTGGGTCAGGTCGGCCGACTTTATTCTATTGTCATTATACAGGCCTCCATCATAAGCGCTATGATCTATTATTTCGCTGCTCTTTAATTTCTTAATTAGTTTGCCCATGGCATCATAAACGCTGCCATTAAAGTCAGTCACTTTTGAAAGCTTGTCATATGCTACCTGCTTAATAGCATAGTCTTTCGCTCTTTCATTAAAAATAGTGACAGAATAATAGGCATAGATACTTGCCTTACTTTGCGAGAATATTTTATAGACCATTTTGTCTTCGCGTATTACAGCGTTGACATCTTTCTTTAGTTCTTCCGGAATTTCGCTCACAGGATATTTAACCTCTGCTGAGAAAGCACAATTAGAAATAATGATAAAAATAGGGGTGAGGAATCTTTTCATATCATTTTTTCTTCAGTACAATTTGTTCAGCTTGCTTAGCAGTTATTCTGCTATACAGCTCTCGTAAATTTGGGTACTCGTCTTGCATGAAGACGATCTGGTTGATTTGAACCATACTTGACAATTGCAAACGGTTACCAATCTGTGAAATGTTATACGAAAATTTGGCTGTATTATCTGGTAATGAAATCATTCTTGTTTGAGGGATTTCATCCACTACATAGCCATCTGGTATTGTTATCGAGCACAGATAAACTTCTTCTTTCAACGTTCCGTAGGCTATCGGATAGTTTCTGCTGCTGGGTCTAAATAGGTCCTCTTCATGTCTAAGCGTCACAAAAGGATTGACATAAAGATAGTTTCCTGTTGAGACTACATTATCATCAACACTGATTTCATAAATTTCTTTCGTTGCTTTTTCTGGCTCACTCATATTTTGAAACTCACTTTTTGAAACCGTCCAATGATTTTCTTTCAGAAAATCCTCTTGGTATTTCGACCAGTCACTTTTATGATAATTCTTTCTCATTTCAAGGGCAGCATATCCATTCCTATCGTAGGTTAACTTGCCACTTAGTTGACCGTTATCATCCAAAATCAAATCGGCACTCACGGCAGTCCTCGCTTTTATTTTCGACTGAACAGCTATCCATCCATAACTTTGATCAGAAACTACAAACCCTCCACCATTTAAACAACGTTGTGGCAAAACATTCCAAGGCAGGTACTTCTCAGTCGCATCCAGAAAAATTCCAACTGAGTCTACATAAGCAACACAAACAACATAATTAAATTGTCTAACTGATGGTAAATCCATTCGCACAAATCCATTTCCTCTTGTACTTAACAATACCATATCAACGCGAATACCAGCCTTGTCTAACATGGAAGCCAGCGCCAGGTTAATATCACCTGCAGTTCCTGTCTTTTGTTTAAATATCTTTTTTAAATCCTCTGCATATATATCCTCTGTACCATCCCACTCGATATTTTCTTTTATGTATTTACAAATAGCCATAATCTTTTGCTGGGGATCGTCCATTCCGCTAATTATTTCTTCCACTTGCTTTTTTAAAAAAGGAAATTCTTTCACGGTGCGTCCGAAATTATCATCTTCCATCAATCGTGTGTTGATGCTCGTCCATGAGCTCTTAGAAAATGAAAAATCTATTCTTGCAATATAATCTGATTCATTTGGCATATACGGCTCAGGCTTAAAAGCAGGAATATTTTTAATAATCCACTTTTCCTGATTGCCTTTTTGCTCTTGCGTTGAAAGGGGGAGTAGTCCACTGAGGAATTGACGATAATTTAAAAAGCCAGACACCTCTACTGTGTATTCACTCCACAAATTTGGGATACTATATTGAAATTGCCATCCCAACAACCCATCCCCTTTAATTACATAGCTATATTCAATAACAGAACCTTCCTTAACATCAGGCAAAGCGAAGTGCACCTCATCTATGTATTTGTTAAACCTTTTTTTGAATATTGAATTCTCATCCAGTTCGGATTTTACAATACTATCGCCTTCTAAATTGTAGGTAATTCCTTTGAGCTTTGAAAAACTGCCTCGCTCAACCAATAGATTTTTATTGGCCCAATTATCAAATGCCTCTTTTTTCAATATTTTAATTCTCACATGTCGCTTAAATGTAAGTGGGGTGTTCATGGATACATCAAAAACACTTTTTCCCACATCGAATAGAATTAAAGCTGATGTGGAAGAATCTTGGGAATATTTTTCCATGGTCATGTCTTCCATTGATACATCACCAAAATCTGCTGGGTTTTGTGCACCTGCCAATAGGTTAATAAATAAAGGAAAGAGTAAACAGGCAAGTGACTTCATTTATTTGAAATTTGAAGATTAATACTAGATAAAATAATGCAACTTTATCGCATATTTTCTCACAATAAAAAGCAATTCCTTTGGCCAAATCCAAAACTCTATTCTTCTGTCAAAGCTGTGGCTATGAATC
>JBJXGU010000017.1:0-5967 GCA_046160245.1 Bacteroidia bacterium | reverse complement strand
ATCGTGGATGATTTCAGTCATCCGGAAAAACAAAAGAATTTGGTTGGAAAGAAGTTCAAACATGAAATTCATCGTGATGTATTTCCTGAATGGCTGATCAAAAATAGTAAGGATGTGAAATTTGTTTTTCATATCGGAGCCCGAACGGATACCACCGAGTTTGATGTGGAAATTTTTGATCGCTTGAATGTCCATTATTCACAGACACTTTGGAATATTTGTGCAGATGCATCTATCCCATTCGTGTATGCTAGCTCTGCTGCTACGTATGGTGAAGGTGAATTTGGTTACGATGATGATCATTCCATCTTCCCAAAATTGCAACCCCTAAATCCATATGGATGGTCGAAGCAGCAATTCGATTTATGGGTGTTGAAGCAAGAGAAACATCCTCCCTTCTGGGCAGGATTGAAATTTTTTAATGTGTATGGCCCCAACGAATTTCATAAAGCAAGAATGGCATCCGTTATTTTTCATGCATTCAATCAAATAAATAAATCAGGTGAAGTGAAGTTGTTTCGATCGCATCGCCCCGAGTATAAAGATGGCTGGCAACTGCGCGATTTTGTGTACGTAAAAGATGTAGTGGAAGTGTGTTTGTTTTTGATGAATGAAAAAGTGGAATCCTCTATCTTTAATTTAGGTACCGGAACAGCTCGATCATTTTATGATTTGGCAGACTCCACCTTCAAAGCATTAAACAAAGAAGCAAAAATTGAATTCATCGATATTCCTGCCGATATTCGAGATAAGTATCAGTATTTCACAGAGGCGAATATGCAGAAGTTAATTAATGCTGGATATAGTAAACCTTTCACTTCTTTGGAAGATGGAATTGCCGATTATGTGAAAATTTATCTTACAAACCATCTTTATTTTTGATTGAATGAAGGTAGCATTAAAGAAGTTATTTCAGTCTAAAATTTTTAGATATTTTGTTTCTGCCGGACTCGCAACATGGGTAGATATCTGTGTTTATTTTCTAGCCTATAATTATATTTATAAAAAATTAGATTTTGATTTGTTCGGACTGTATGTCGTATCGGCTCCTTCTGCTTCTTTGATGTTGAGTTATACCGTAGGACTCCTTACCAATTTCACCATCACAAAAATGTTGGTGTTCAAAGAATCAGAACTAGCTACCTACAAACAATTATTTCGATATGTGTTAGTCGCTATTTTCGTCTTGGCGCTAAATTATATCATGATGCGTTTCTTGATTCGTCAGTTGGATTGGTTTCCGACCATTGCTCGTGCCGTTTCCGCCATTTCAATCGGCGCTTTGAGCTTCGTCATTCATAAGTCTTTTTCTTTTAAGACAAATGCCAAACCTCAAAATTAACTTCGTACATTTACTAGAAACATTAGCCAAGAGAAAGCGACCGAATGGCTTAGCGCCTTAGCGCCTTTGCGAGAAAATTAGCGAAGAACAGCTGCGAGGAAATTTCCTTTCTCAGCCATTTTCAACCTGCCTGCAGCAGGCAGGCACTAGAGAAAAAGAAGTTCACTAAAGTGCACAAGAGTCTTACTCAAGTGTTCTCAAGTGTTCTCTAGTGACCTTTTGTGCCCTCTAGTGTTGAAATTAGTAAATTTCAAACTAACCAATAAGTTTCCTTAATGATGGACTATTTGTAATTTAGCGATTGTAAAACTTTGCGTCCCGATAGTTATCGGGATTGGGCCTCTGCGAGAAAATTTCCTTCAGTTAAAAGTTAATTATCGAAAGAAAACAAATTATAGTTAAATTATAGTTCAAGCCTCTCCCCAACCCCTCTCCAGAGGCGAGGGGCAATAGAAAATTCAAATTTCTCTAGTGACCTTTAGTGCGCTCTAGTGTCCTCTAGTGTTGAAATTAGAAAATCTCAAACTAACCAATAAGTATTAAAGTTGTGATTTTAGTTCCACTAAAAAACCTCTTAAATGAGTAAGTGTTGTTTTTATTTCTAACTCTCTCTCCAACTTCCCTTGTTTGCTTTCAATAATTTTCTTCGCTCCATCTAACGTGAATCCGCGTTCCTTCACTAAACTAAATATTAACCGAATATTCTCCACATCAGCAGGCGTGAAAAGTCGATTTCCTTTTTTGTTTTTCTTAGGTTTTAATACCTCAAATTCCTTCTCCCAAAAGCGAATAAGCGATGTGTTTACCGAAAACATCTGCGCCACTTCTCCAATAGGATAATAAAGTTTTTCAGGCTCTTTGTCGAAATCGATGATGGGTGACATGGCAGTTTTTTTATTAGATGTTTTTAAAATTAATCGAAAGACTGATTGGATTGTGAAGCCAACTCTCGCACTTTGTCGTATTCCTCCGCAGTGAGGTCGTTAAAGAAGTAGTTGATCGGATTGATTTTTTGTCCGTTCTTAATTACTTCGTAATGCACGTGTGGACCAGTTGAAGACCCCGTGTTGCCAACGTATCCAATGATATCGCCGCGTTTTACTTTTTGTCCAGGACGTACTGCCACCTTACTCATGTGACCATACAATGTCGAATATCCAATACCATGGTTGATGGTTACATTATTTCCATAGCCCCGACCGTTATATTCCACTTTTGAGATGGTTCCATTTCCCGTAGCATAAATTTCAGTGCCGATAGGTGCCGAGAAATCAATGCCCGTATGCATCATATACGTTTTGTAGATGGGATGAATACGACTACCAAACCCAGATGCTAAGCGCGCAATTCCACTTTTTGTTACCGGTTGAATCGCAGGAATGGATGCTAAAAGTTCACTTTTCTTTTTTACTAATTCAAAAACTTCGTCGTACGATTTACTCTGAATGTAAAGCTGGCGATATAATTTATCCATCGTTCGCGATGTATTCACTATCAATTCAGCATTGTTGAAATTTTCTAATTCCTTGTAACGATTTACTCCTCCTGATCCTGCTTCTCTCACTTCATTGGGAATAGGTTCTGCTTCAAAAATGACGCGATACACCTGGTCATCACGCTTCTGTAAGTCTTCCAAAACGGCCGATGCCAGCTCCATTCTTTGCTGCAATAACTCGTATTGCAAACTCATTCCGCTCAATTCCCGCTTCAATTGTTTCTCCTTTGGTGAGTCGAGAAAGGAGTAAGCCAGCAATAATACAATCGACCCAAAAACGGCAGCCGTTGAAAGCCAGCCAAATACCCTGAAAAACTTTTTACGAAAGCTCACCACCACCCGCTCGAACTTCAAGGAATCGGTGTTGAAATAATACTTCGTCTTGGCCATGGGATTTATTTAACTTTGCGGGTCTTTACAAAAATAATAGAATTCTCTTAGTTAGCCCATAGTATGATGACATCTTCACAAATTCGTCAAGCATTTCTCGATTTCTTCGCGTCCAAAGGACATACCATTGTTGCTTCAGCACCCATCGTGGTGAAGAACGATCCAACCCTCATGTTTACCAATGCAGGGATGAACCAGTTTAAGGATATTTTCCTCGGAAATGAACCTCCAAAAGCCAAACGAATTGCCAACACTCAAAAGTGTTTGCGCGTGAGTGGAAAGCATAACGACCTCGAGGAAGTGGGCGTAGATACTTACCACCATACCATGTTTGAGATGCTGGGCAATTGGTCGTTCGGCGATTATTTTAAGGAAGATGCCATCGAATGGGCATGGGAGTTATTAACGAAAGTCTATGGTTTGCCGAAGGATCGTCTCTATGTAACCGTTTTTGAAGGCGATGCAAAAGAAAATTTGGCATTTGATCAAGAAGCATTTGATTTTTGGAAGAAGTGGATTCCCGAAGATCGCATCTTAAGAGGAAATAAAAAGGATAATTTCTGGGAGATGGGCGAGACGGGCCCTTGTGGACCTTGCTCCGAAATTCATGTGGATTTGCGTAGTGAAGAGGAAAGAAAAAAGGTAGATGGAAAAACACTGGTGAATGAAAGTCATCCGCAAGTGATCGAGATTTGGAATAACGTATTCATGGAGTTTAATCGTAAGTCCGATGGATCCCTCGAGCCACTTCCTGCTAAGCACGTGGATACAGGCATGGGCTTCGAACGTTTGTGCATGGCCATGCAAGGCAAAGTATCGAATTATGATACCGATGTGTTTACACCGAGCATTCAATTTATAGAGGAAACGAGCGGAATAAAATACGGTGCTGCGGAGAAAACGGATATAGCGATGCGCGTTATTGCTGATCATATTCGTGCCATTAGTTTTGCGATTGCAGATGGACAACTTCCCTCTAATAATAAAGCCGGTTATGTAATACGCCGAATTTTACGTCGGGCATTGCGTTATAATTTTACGTTTTTAAATATTAAAGATCCGTTCATGTACAAATTGCTAAAAGTAATTTCGAAGCAGTTTGAAAATGTATTTCCTGAATTGCATGCACAAGAAGATTTTGTAGCAAGAGTAATTCAAGAGGAAGAAATTTCTTTTTTGAGAACCCTCGATACGGGTATTAAAAAGTTTGAAGCACTTAACACAAAAAAAATTGCGGGTGATTTTGCTTTCGAATTGTACGATACTTACGGCTTCCCCATCGACCTTACTGAACTCATGGCGCGTGAGAATAAGATGGAAGTGGACATGGATGGATTTAATGCTTGCATGGAAGAGCAAAAAAATCGTTCGAGAAAAGCAACCGCTACCAGCGCCGATGACTGGACCATCGTTCGTGATGAAGACGCTGTGGAGTTTGTAGGATATGATTTTCTAGAGTGTGAAGCAGAAATTTTGCGCTACCGTAAAGTGAAGAAAGGAAATAAAGAACAGTATCAAATCGTATTAAATCGTACTCCGTTTTATGCAGAGAGCGGTGGACAAGTGGGCGATACTGGATTTTTGCAATCGGCAGAAAGTAAAATCATCATTACCGATACACAAAAGGAAAATAATTTAATCATTCATTTTGCGGATAAAATTCCATCCGATATCAATGCAATATTTAAAGCAGTTGTCGACTATAATCGACGCGCGTTAATCACAAAAAATCACAGCGCAACGCATTTGATGCACGCTGCACTTCGTCATGTATTGGGAACACACGTAGCTCAAAAAGGATCTATGGTGAATGAACACACAACACGTTTCGATTTTTCACATTTCGCAAAAATGTCGGAGGAAGAAATCAATTCCATCGAGCAAATCGTGAATAAAAAGATCCGTGAGAATATTGCATTGAACGAACAACGTAATGTGCCCATCAAGCAAGCGCAAGAAACAGGCGCCATGGCATTGTTTGGTGAAAAGTACGGCGACTTTGTTCGTGTTATTACATTCGATAAAAATTTCTCGGTCGAGCTTTGCGGTGGAACCCATGTAAAAGCAAGTGGGGAAATCGGATTATTCAAAATTACTGCAGAGTCAGCAGTAGCTGCGGGTGTTCGCCGTATTGAAGCCATCACTGCAGACGGTGCAGAGCAGTTCATCAATGATCAGTTGGAAGCCTTGCAAAAAATAAAAGAAATCGTGAATCATCCGGGCGATATTGTAAAAGGTGTAACATCATTGGTGGAAGCGAATGAGTCGTTGAAAAAACAATTAGCTCAATTCCAAAATGAAAAAGCACAATCCGTAAAAGCCGATTTATTAACGAAGATAAAATCTCATGATGGCATCAATCGCATTATTGCACAAGTGGATTTAGATGCCGAGTCTATCAAAAATATTTCATACGAACTAAAAAATCAGCTCAGCGATTTATACTGTTTCCTCTGCGCTAACGTAGATGGCAAACCGCATTTATCCTTGATGCTCTCCGATTCATTAGTGAGCGAAAAAGGCCTCAATGCCATGGCTATCATCCGCAACCTCGCCAAAGAAATTCAAGGCGGCGGCGGCGGACAACCGTTTTATGCTACTGCGGGCGGGAAAAATGCGGATGGTCTCACGAAAGCATTGCATTTGGCAACTACGATAATTTGATCGCGCAATAATGTGTGATTAATTTGAAAATTTGAAGATGTGACAATTTGAAAATGATCTTATTCATAGAGTATTA
>JBJXGU010000016.1:0-7705 GCA_046160245.1 Bacteroidia bacterium | reverse complement strand
GGATATTTAATATAAAATTTGATTAGCAGCACTACTTTAATTTTTCTTTCGGTGCAAGGTATTTATAAATAGCATCTTGGGCTCGCACTTTATTTTTTAAATCAATTTTTTTATACCGATTGCTTTGACTGGAGTCGATGTAACGTGCCTTGGAATTATCACTCCATTGCAATTCCATAATATCGAGTAGTTGTTTCTGCAAGATTTTATCATAGATGGGTACACCTACTTCCGAACGAAAATCGATATTTCGTGTCATCCAATCGAATGAAGCTAAATAAAAACGAGGATCGTTGTCGTTAGCGAAAATGAAAACACGTGCATGTTCCAAATACTTATCTACGATACTGATCACTTCAATATTTTCGCTCAAGTCTTTTTGCCCGGGAACGAGTGAACAAATGCCACGAATAATCATTCGAATTTTCACGCCCGCCTGACTAGCCTCGTACAATTTTTTAATCAATTCTGGGTCTGTCAGACTATTCATCTTTAAGAACATCCAGGCTTCCTTTTTTTTCTTAATATTATCGATCTCTGTTTGAATAAAAAGCAACAATTTTTTTCGAGTAAAAAATGGAGAAACCAGAAGATGTTTATAAGTACCGGTTTTATAATTGTCGTTATAAAATTTAAATACCTTGGCTACTTCCTCAGTAATTCTTTTATCAGCCGTTAACAAACTATGATCACAATAAAGTTTAGCTGTTACTTCATTGAAATTTCCTGTTCCAATATGAGCATACAATACTTCTTTGTTATGCTCCACTCTACGAATTAGAAAAAGCTTACTGTGCATTTTCAATCCGGGCACTCCATAAATAACTTTCGCTCCTTCTTCATTCAAGCGATTTGTCCACTTAATATTATTCTCTTCATCAAAACGCGCTTGCAACTCCACCACTACGGTTACTTGCTTTCCATTACGAATGGAGTTAATCAATGCATTCACTACATGGGAATCTTCGCTGAGTCGATACAATGTAATTTCAATACTCAGCACTTTCGGATCCATAGAAGCTTCGCGTAACACATCGATGATGTGATGATAACTTTGATAGGGAAATGAAAGCAGGATATCTTTTTCCTTAATTACTTTCAACACACTATGTTTAGGCAGTAATTCGGGATGAGAAAGCGGCTGCACTTTCTTAGAAAACAGTTCGGGTTTATTGAGCGAAGGAAACTTTATAAAATCTACAAAGTTATGATAACGCCCGGCTGGAATGGGTTGATCGCCTTTACCAAACTTAATACGTTTCATCAAATACGTAATCGCCGATTCAGGCATTTCTTCGTCGTAGATAAGTCGGACTGGCTGTCCTTTCTTCCTTCTCTTAACGCTTTCAGAAACTTTTTTGATTAAACTTTTGGTAACATCATTCTCAATATCCAATTCAGCATCGCGAGTGAGTTTGATTGTATAAGCACTGATGCGTTCATACTCAAAACTAAAAAACAAATCATCCAATGAATATCGAATAATATCATCAATCAAAATAATGTATTTATTCTCCTTTGGAATCACAATAAATCGAGGAAGAATATGCGTTGGTATTTCTACCAAGGCATAACGCTCTTTCCCATTTTTGTGATGCATGATCACTAAAAAATAAATACTTCGATCGCGGAGGTAGGGAAACTCAGTCACATTATCGAGCAAAATCGGAACCAAGGTAGGGAGCACTTGCTCTCTAAAAAACTGTCTCGTGAATTCACTTTGATCGGGTTTTAATTGTTTTTCATTCACAATAAAGATCCCAGCCAATTCCAATTCACGCAACAAGTTTCCATAACTATTATCAAACTCTTCTTGTTGACGAATAATTATTTCCTGGATTGAATTCAATAATGCAACAGGGTCTTCGCCCAAAATTTGAGCACCTTGTTTTCCCAACCTTGCCATCCTTTTGATGGTGGCTATGCGCACTCTAAAAAATTCATCTCTATTATTAGAAACGATACCCAAAAACTTCATGCGCTCCAACAAGGGAACGGAAGGGTCGTTCGCTTCCTGCAAAACGCGATCATTAAATGACAACCAGCTAATGTCGCGATTTACTAATAAAAAATGCTTACTCTTCATAAAAGCGAACTACTTCTTACGTTTACGCGCTGTAGGCAATTTAATATTTTTTCTGCTTACTACTTTTGAATTAGCAGTTGCTTTATTTTTTTCTACCGCTTTCTTAGCTGTCTTTTTGGGAGCTTTTTTAGGAGCTTTCTTTTTCGCAGCGGTAGATGTAGCCTTCTTTAAAATTTCTGCTTGCTTCTTAGCTAACTCCGTAGCTTTTGACTCTGCTTGCTCAATTTTCTTCGACAACTTTTTTACTAAATCTTTTGAAGCAGCTTTAATTTGCTTTTCAATTTTTTGAGCAGCTTTACCATTTGTCTTCGATAATAAAGCAGTAATTTCTTGTATTAATTGCGATTCAATTTGTTTTCTACTTAATTTTTCCATGATAGTAGGTCGTTTTAATATTATGTCAATATGAAGTAATTATTATTTCATACGAATTTGCAAAGGAAAGACTAATTCGTCATTCCAATATAAAGTTAATGTTAAATAAACCCTAAAAAGTCGTTAGACTTTTTTGCCCTACGGGCTGACGATTGATTTGAAGCAATGATTCAGATAATGTTGTTAAAACGAAAATAAGAATTGCTTCAAAATCAATGTCAGGGTTAATCCCGACAATTCATTGATTTATCAATGAATTCGTCGCACTGCAGGCACCATTGTCATTTTGAATGACAATGGTGGGATAAACTAAAATGATTTATGACCAGAAAACTTCTGAATTACCTCAGCAGAACCTTCTGACCATCTCTTAGAAATCTCTTTATTCAAACGAATATGAACCACTGCTGATGTGGGTAAATTCACGCAAACATGCCCACATAAATAATTGATAAGATCGGTAAGTCCGGGATTATGCCCGAAAAGCATATAAGTTCCCTCCTTTATCATTGCCTCCTCTAGCACCAACAACAAACTTTGATACGTAGCATCATAAACAGCATTCTTCAGTTGAATTTTATCAGGCGAAAACCCAAATTTATTGGCAAAAATCAAAGCAGTACTAAAAGCACGAATGGCGGGACTACTTATAATAAAATCGGGCTTCAATTTTCTCACGATACACCAATCTGCAGAAAGAGAAGCATCGGAATAACCTCTCTCAAAAAGGTGACGTTCTATATCTCGTGATACATACTCCTCGTGCAAGGATTTAGCGTGTCGAACAATAATTAAATCCATCTACAACAAACTGTTTTACTTTTCTTTTAACAACACCAAATACGTTGGGAAATGATCTGAATATCCTCCCAAATAAACTGAAAAATCATAGGTGCGTTTCGGATACCCTTTATACCTTCCGGAATCTTGAATCATAAATTCCTTTTTATATATTAATGATTTATGCAAGAAAAAACCAGTTTGACTTTTTGGAAGAAGCGCCTCTGAAACGATGATCTGATCAAACAAATTCCAAGCATCGTTATAGGCCAACGTTCCAATTCCCTCTTTGTAATAACTCACCCAAGGGTTGTACAATTCACTCTTCTTAATCTTCTCTTTATTTCCGCTTGCCATCAACACTTTTGCGACTGAAGGACTCACGGGATCATCATTTAAATCACCCATTAAAACCACTTTGGCGTTGGGGTTATCTTTCATAATAGAGTCGATACATGTTTTCGCAACCTGGGCTGCTAATGCACGGCCTGGTGCTGAAGCTTCTTCTCCTCCTCTTCTCGAAGGCCAATGATTCACGAAAAAATGCATCGGCTCACCACCGAACATTCCATAAACATAAAGCACGTCTCTCGTAAGGCGAGGCGTTCCATCATCATCCTTCAGAGGAACGTTAAGGCTTTGAGAATAAAGAACTTTAAAATATTTAGGATTATACATTAATCCAACATCGATACCTCTTAAGTCTGGACTATTGTAGTGAACGTATTGATAATTACGAGGTTTAAGCTTAGGCTGATTCGCCAAATCCTTTAGAACGGATTCATTCTCAATCTCAGCAACACCAAAAACTGCCAAACCATCGGGTGTAAATTCAGTACCAATTTCACTCAATACTTGTTCAAGTTTGCTCAATTTATCTTTATAAACTGTGGGTGTGTAAAGATTAGATCCATTAGGCGTAAATTCTTCATCGTTTACATCGGGTTGATTTATCGTATCAAACAGATTTTCAAGGTTATAGAAACCGACAACAGAGACGGAATACTGCTTTTCCTGCGCATTTGCGGAAGATCCAACTGCCAAAAGCAGCCAAATAAAGACAGAGATAGAGGTGATTTTTTTCATTTTACAGATTACAAAACTAAGAAATGCAGGTATGATATGACTATTCTTGAAAATTTAATAACAAAATAAAAGGTAGAACCATTAATTTAACAAATCTCACGATAGTATTAAGTACTTTTGCCCTCCCTAATTATCTAGAATACAAATTATATGCGCATTCCTCTACTCATACTAAGTTTCTTCTTTTTACTTTCTTCCTCGGCCTTCTCGCAGAATGGTATGGTGAAAGGGATCTTACAGGATAATGATACTCGATCTCCATTGATAGATGCTCAAGTTTCTTTAATCGGCACCTCCACGCTGACCACACAAACTTCTTCACTAGGAGCTTTTGAATTTAAGAATGTGCCTTTTGGAAAATATACGTTAGAATTTACTTCAGAAGGATATGATAAAACAATTCGTGAAGTCGAAGTAAATTCAACCTCATTAGACTTAGGTCCGCTCTCTGCAAATCACGCCGAAAATATGCTATCGAATGCGCAGGACAACTTACCTACAATTACGCTTAGCGACAGTGATACGCGTGAAGGTTCGTCATCAAGTGTAGCGGGAGTATTATCAGCAGGTCGCGATCCCTTCGCTAATGCTGCTGCATTTAATTTTAGTGCAGGTCGATTTAGAAATCGCGGATATGATAATGAAAACTTAACCTTGATGAATGGAATTCCTGCAGAAGATCTTTCAAGCAGCCGAACTTTATTTGGGTCATGGGCTGGATTGAATGATGTTACACGAAGTCGTGAAGTAACATTAGGATTGAATCCTTCCAATTACACGTATGGAAGTTTGGATGGATCACTCAGCATCGATTCACGTGCATCAAGACAGCGTAAACAATTTTCATTAAGTTATGCAAATTCAAATCGCACTTACAATAATCGATTGATGGCTTCTTATGGTTCTGGATTATTAGCGGGTGGATGGGCATTTGCTGCTTCTATGTCGCGTCGTTGGGGTGAAGAGAATTATGTTCCAGGAACTTTTACAGATGGATGGTCGTGGTATGGTTCAATTGAAAAACGTTTTGGAACTAATCATTCTCTGAGCTTAACACATCTTGGTGCAAACACTTTAAATGGTCGCGCTAATCCTGCTATTCAAGAAGCATATGATTTATCGGGATCTAATTATTACAATCCGAACTGGGGGTATCAGAATGGAAAAGTTCGTAATGCACGTCATGCACGTCAGCAACAACCTTTAACAGTTTTAAGTCACGAATGGAAGATCGGTCCTAAATCGGAATTGGAAACTTCTATCGGTTACCAATATGGAATGACTAGCTTGAGTGGATTTGATTGGTTCAACGCCACCGACCCTCGTCCTGATTATTACCGTCGCTTACCAAGTTACATTACGGATCCTGATTTAAAAGCACAAGCTACTTATTTATGGCAGACCGATGAAAACTATCGTCAAGTAGATTGGGAGAATATTTACAATGTAAATTTACATTCCAACGAAACCGTAATAGATGCGAATGGAATTACCGGGAACAATATTTCGGGTAAGCGTTCACGTTATATCATTGAGGAGCGCGTAACGGAAAACAAGCGACTCACTTTTAACATGAACTACAATCAAGTCATCAGCGATCATATTGTTTTTAGTGCAGGTGTATTGGCGCAAAGACAAGAATCAGAAAACTATAAACGTGTTGGTGATCTTTTAGGTGGTGAATTTTATGTTGACTTGAATCAATGGGCAGAGCAAGACTTTCCTGATTCGAGCGAAGCACTTCAGAACAATTTAGAAACTCCAAATCGTATTTTACATGAGGGAGATAAATTTGGATACTACTATGTATCTACTGTGAACAAAAACATGGGGTGGGCACAAGCTCAATTTAAATTTAACAGAGTTGATTTCTTTGCTGCCTTCCACGTTGCTTCTACAGAGTTTTACCGAACCGGAAAATACCGAAACGGAATCTTTGCAAATAGTTCCTTTGGCGATTCGAAAAAGGAAAACTTCAGCACTTATGGTACCAAAGGTGGTGTAACTTATAAATTGAATGGCAGAAACTACTTCTATTTAAATGGTGCTTATGAAACACGTGCTCCGTTGTTTGAAAATGTTTATATTTCTCCGCGAACACGTAATGACGCTATTAAAGATTTAGTAGAAGAAAAAATTACTTCCATTGAAGGAGGGTATATCTTAAGGGCTCCAAAAGTAAAAATCAGAGCAACGCTTTATTATACGCAAATGAACGATGGTTACAATGCTGTAAACTTCTGGCATGACGACTTTAGAACTTTTGTAAATTACACCTTGAGTAATATTGATCGACGTCATACCGGACTAGAGTTTGGAACTGAAGTGACATTAGGTCAAGGTTGGAGCACCAATGTTGCCGCTGCTATTGGACAATACTATTACACTGACCGCATGAAGGCAACTATCACGCAGGATAACAACGCAACTGTTTTGGCTGTAGATGAAACCATCTATTCTAAAAATTTCTTCTTCGCTAACGGTCCTCAACATGCAGGCATGGTAGGGATCACTTATCGCTCAAAGAAATTCTGGACTGCGATATTATCAGCCAATTATTTCGGAAACAACTATACCGATTTCAATCCAGCTCGTAGAACAGTGAGTGGAGTGGAGTTGTTGGCAGATGGAACTTTGCGTGAGGACATCATTGATCAACAAAAATCAGATGGGCAATTTACGCTTGATTTCTTTGGAACTAAATCATGGAGAGTGAGTGACATCTTCAAAGGGTTCAGAAGAAATTCTTTCTTATTGTTTAACATAGGCGTTTCCAATATTCTCGACAATCAAGATATTGTTCAAACCGGATTTGAGCAATTACGTTTTGATTATGCCGAGAAAAATCCAAATAAATTCCCTCCTCGTTATTACTATGGTATTGGTCGCAATTATTTTGCTTCTGTTATTGTTAGATTTAATTAATTTAAAAACACCTAAACAAATGAATAATCTCCTCCACACCTCCAAAAAATTACTAGTTCTTGCTTTATTAGCAATGATTAGCATCAATTTCGTGTCTTGTCGCAAAGACGATTTCGATGAGCCACCTTTAAACGGTGCTGATCCAAATTTAAATGTGAACATGACCATTGATTCACTGAAGAAAATTTATCGTGATAGTATCATTGTCTTCAATAAAGTGGTTACCATTAATAACGATTGGATCATTTCAGGAGTTGTTACTGCTGATGATAAGTCAGGAAATTTTTACAAGACCATGGTGATCGAAGATGCTACGGCAGGAATCGCCATTCGTTTGGATCAAACTGAATTTCATACAAAGTATCCTGTTGGCCGTCGTGTATTCATTAAGTTGAAAGGTATGGTGATGGGTGATTATGGAAATTTAATTCAATTGGGTGGATATGTTGACAA
>JBJXGU010000015.1:0-2841 GCA_046160245.1 Bacteroidia bacterium | reverse complement strand
AACATTTCACCTCAACACCCGACTACCCAAACTATCGCCTAGGTCCACTTGCTGGTAGCCCATGCGATACTTTGAGTGTTGGAATAGACGAATGGCAAGCAAGTCAAGTATTAATATTTCCAAACCCTACACAAAACTCAATTAATGTTAGCTTAGGCAGAATATGTGAAGAAATACAATGCAGGTTTTACAATATGCACGGTCAATTGCTTTTTCAAGAAAAAAGAAATTTCGGAAATGCATTCACTTTGGATATCCCAAAACTCTCAAAAGGGCTTTACTTATTGGAGATAGTTTGTAACGAAGGGCGAGTTATTAAGAAAGTGGTGATTGGTTACTAACTTGCCTGCAGCAAGCAGGTTCCGAATCGATACGAAAATACGAATCTTACCAATACGCAAATTCGCGAAAATCATGTTTATCCGCGTCATCCATGTTCTATATTTAAAGCATTATGCTACTGTAATCAATCTTAAAAAATCTTAATAATCATAATAAATCAGTGGCCCATCTATGTATAATCACTTTTAAATTCTCTTTTGCAGCTTGAAGCTTGCAGCTTAAACTTCAACCGGAGTGTCATCACTAAGCTACATCAACATCCAATCGCGAAGCCTCGTGACATCTTTTCAAAGGGGGGGGGAGGGGGCAATTCTGAATTCTGATCCCGATAGCTATCGGGACTGCATTCTGAATTAACTCAGCATCCATCACATCCACCCTTATTATTGGCGCTAACAGATCCCCTTATCTTTCTAAAAAGAAATATACAGGCTACTAAGACTAAGACAATTACAAAAACCTCTTGCATAGGGCAAAAGTAAGGCTTTCAAGGTCAAAAAGCCTACATTTGCATCAATATTTATAGCATGTTAATGACCGAACATTCACTTCACTTCCGTCGCGAGAATCTATCGGATGAAGTACTTATCGATTTATATAAAGCCCTCTTAAAACCTCGAATGATTGAGGAGAAAATGCTCGTTTTGCTTCGTCAAGGGAAATTAGCGAAATGGTTTAGTGGCATCGGACAAGAGGCGATTTCTGTAGGAACCGCCATGGCGCTTCACCGCGAAGAATATATTTTGCCCATGCACCGAAACTTAGGTGTGTTTACCGTTCGCGGAATTCCGTTGAATCGTTTGTTTTCTCAATTCACAGGTAAGCCCGGTGGATTTACAAAAGGACGCGATCGTTCGTTTCACATGGGAACACAAGAATTTCATATTGTGGGAATGATTTCGCATTTGGGTCCGCAGATGGGCGTGGCTGATGGTGTGGCATTGGGAAATTTGTTGAAGAAGAATCCACATGTTACCGCAGTGTTTACCGGCGATGGAGCTTCGAGTGAAGGCGATTTTCACGAGAGCATCAATGTGGCTGCAGTATGGGATCTTCCTGTAATTTTTGTGATTGAGAATAATGGTTACGGTCTCAGTACGCCCAGTTCCGAACAGTTTCGTTGCAAACAATTTATTGATAAAGCCATCGGTTATGGAATTGAAGGCGTGCAGGTAGATGGAAATAATATTTTAGAAGTGTACAACACCGTGAATGATTTGGCGGCATCGATGCGCGAGCGTCCACGTCCCATTATTTTAGAGTGCATGACCTTTCGTATGCGCGGACATGAAGAAGCTTCCGGTACGAAGTATGTTCCGCAAGAGCTTTTTGAAATGTGGGGAAAGAAAGATCCCATCAAAAACTATGAAGAATATTTGTTGAACGAAGGATTGATTGATTCTGATTTTGTAGATCGTATTCGTGCAGGAATTAAAGAAGAAATTGAAAAGGGATTATCCATCGCCTTCGCAGAAAAAGAAATTGAACCCGATGATGCTCGTGAATTGAATGATCGTTTTGCGCCTTATGATGCAAAACCCATTCTTGCAGCAACAGAAAATAATTCCGAGAAAAGATTTTTAGATGCAATTTCAGATGGCATGAAGCAAGGGATGGAACGACATCCTAATTTAGTGATCATGGGTCAAGATATTGCAGAGTATGGTGGTGCATTTAAAGCCACTGCTGGATTTGTAGAGCAGTTTGGAAAGATGAGAGTGCGTAATACTCCGCTGTGTGAATCGGCAATTTTAGGGGCTGGACTCGGGTTAAGTATAAACGGATGTAAATCGATTATCGAAATGCAATTTTCGGATTTCGTGACATGCGGATTTAATCAGATTGTAAATAATTTAGCGAAGACACATTATCGTTGGGGACAAGCTGCCGATGTGGTGGTGCGAATGCCTACCGGTGCAGGAGTAGGTGCAGGACCTTTTCATAGTCAGTCGACAGAAGCCTGGTTCTTCCACGTTCCCGGATTAAAAATTGTTTATCCTGCATTTCCTGAAGATGCGAAAGGACTCATGGCTTCAGCCATTGAAGATCCAAATCCTGTGATGTACTTCGAGCATAAAGCACTTTACAGAAGCATTACAGCGAACATTCCAGATGATTATTACACCACTGAAATTGGCAAGGCCAACTTAATTCGTAAGGGTGACGATTTAACCATCGTTACTTACGGACTTGGTGTGCATTGGGCGATGGAAATATTAGATCAACATCCGGAAATATCAGCTGATTTAATTGACTTAAGGACGTTGCTGCCTTGGGATGAAGAAACAGTTTTAAATTCAGTGCGAAAAAATTCGAAAGTAATTGTGATGCACGAAGATTCCATTACAGGTGGAATAGGAGCGGAGATAACATCACGCATATCCGAAACTTGTTTTGCAGAGTTGGATGCAGCACCCGTACGTATTGGCGCTTTGGATACACCCGTACCGATGTCTAGTGCTTTAGAGTGGAATTATTTGCCGAAGAAACGTTTTGAAG
>JBJXGU010000014.1:0-12556 GCA_046160245.1 Bacteroidia bacterium | reverse complement strand
CTAAAATTTTCACATACGAATTTTCTCTTCCAAAACTAGGGCGAGAAAAACCAATCACACCAATGCGTAAATCGGGTTTTGGCTCCATGTGATTGGCTTGATTGATGATGAGCCATAAATTATCACGGAGATCATTGATAAGTCCGTTGGTACTTCCACTGAGGTCGACACAAAAAACAAGATCCAATGGTTTTTGTCCATTCGCATTCTGTTTTGTTCCACCATCTTCTGCGAGAACGAAAGATGAATAGAAGCCAAAAGCTAAAAAGAAAATTAATTTCCACATAGATTTAAAAATATTTCTGTTTTTCATTTAAGCCACACTCTTCACTTACAAATTTCAAATTTAATGAGACGCACTTCACTTCTCTCTAAAAAAGTTATTAACCCAAAAAAGTCATTAGACTTTTTTGCTACCAATGCTGTTGATTGGTATCTGCGACCTATGGGCTGACGATTGATTTTGAAGCAATAATTCAGACCATGTTTTTAAAACGAAAATAAGAACTGCTTCAAAATCAATGTCAGGGTTAATCCCGACAATTCATTGATTTATCAATGAATTCGTCGCCCCAGGGGCACAATTGTCATTTCTAATGACAATTGTGGGATTAAGAAAGAAATGTGACTATCTTAAATTATGCCATTGAAAAAATCTATTGCACAATTAAAATCATAAAAAATACTGATTCAAATAGCCCGATAATGACAGAATAGCTTCCTCTAACCTCCAATTTTCACGATTTCGAGGTTCTACATAATTGGAGATGGACCTGACTTGCAAAGAATCAACTCCTGCCATTGCACAAGCATAGAAAAATGCAGCACCTTCCATCGTTTCAATTTGCGCATTACTTCTCCTCTTAAAATTCGCAATGCTTTGTGCATTTCCATGAACTGTATTTACACTAGCTCCAGTTACTTTCCGTAAATCTCCAATGTTCTTCCACTCGCCCATCGGCACCAACTTCCCATTCGAAAAAGGAATCTCATTTTCTCGCTGTAAATTCATCTCAAAAAGAGAAATAAAATCATCATTACTTTCAGCTCCTAAATCGGCAAATTCATCGGCAATTACTTCAACTGTTGTTCCTAATGGAATTAACAAATCGAAAGCACCTGCAACTCCAAAATTAACGGCTCCATCAAAGGTCACGGTAGACAAGATTTTGCCCAATTGATACGCCGTGGCTGTGAGTCCGACGCCCGTGATCAATAACGACTTTCCAGCCCCCAACAAATCAGGATAAAACCCCGTTTTTAACGATACATCCAAGCCCAACGCAGTTGATTCCAACGGTGTAGCGCAAACAAAGAGAAGATTAGGAGGACGGTTCATGGAACAAAGATAATCCCATAATAATCAATAGCAGAATTTCCTATCCCTGATATGTAATCGCATTTTGCGATTTCTACATCAAGGCAGACACAAATGCTAATGCAAGTGAAGGAGTATCCTCTTGTGTAATCGCATTTCGCGATTTCTACATCAGGGCAGACACAAATGCAATTATAAGTGAAGGATTAGCCCTGATGTGCAATCGCATTTCGCGATTTCTACATCAGGGCTAATGCAATGCACTGTCTTTGTGCTTATTATAGTTGTGAAAGATCAGAAAAAAGCCGTAATTTTGTAGACTTATCATCCTTGAAAAAAGGGAAATTGCAATATGCTGTATATCACAAGAAAAGAAAGATTTAACGCTGCTCACAAGCTTCATAGAAAAGATTGGAGCAACGAAAAGAACATGGAAGTTTTTGGGAAATGTTCCAATCCCAATTGGCACGGACATAATTATGATCTATTTGTCACCGTAAAAGGAAACATCAATCCCGACACTGGATTTGTTATCGACTTAAAATATTTAAGCACTTTAATTAAAGATAAAGTGGTGGATAAAATTGATCATAAAAACGTGAATTTGGACGTTGACTTTATGGAAGGCAAGATGGCCTCTACGGAAGTATTGGCTCAAGCCATTTGGGAGCAGTTGGCGGATGCGATTGCAGCACAAGGTTGTGCTTTACATTGCATCAAATTATACGAGACAGAAAATAATTTCGTTGAATACTTTGGATAAAAAAAACAATTTGGCAAACCACAATCACATACACGACACAGAAGATATGGATGGTTACGTACGTAACGATACGTATCCAACCGAATTGACAGAGCAATTGGCGAGTCAGTATAAAACGATACTAGAAAAATTAGGAGAAAACGTAAATCGTGAGGGACTCCTAAAAACGCCTGAACGGGTTGCAAAAGCCATGCAATTTTTATTACATGGTAACGATTTGGATCCTGTTGCAATTTTGAATTCCGCAAAATTCAAAGAAGATTACAAACAAATGGTGATCGTAAAAGATATTGAGTTGTACAGTTTGTGTGAGCATCATCTCTTACCATTCTTTGGAAAAGCACATATTGCATACATCCCTAATAATTACATTGTAGGCTTAAGTAAAATTCCACGAATTGTTGATGCTTTCGCTCGACGACTACAAGTTCAAGAAAGATTAACTACTGACATCCGTGATTGCATACAATCAACACTTGAACCGCTTGGAGTAGCTGTCGTGATTGAAGCGCAACATTTGTGTATGCAGATGCGAGGCGTGCAAAAGCAAAATTCGGTAACGACTACATCGGCCTTCACTGGAGAATTTGAAAACGACAGAACTAGAAAAGAATTTATTTCTCTCATTCAGGGAAAGTTTCATTAATGGCTTCAACATCTATTAAAAATAAAAATCATTCATTATGAAAGCATACATCTTCCCCGGACAAGGTTCACAATTCTCAGGTATGGGAAAAGAACTTTATGAAACTTCAGCGTTGGCAAAAGCTATGTTTGAACAAGCCAATGATATTATTGGATTTAGAATTTCCGACATTATGTTTTCGGGAACTGATGAAGAATTACGACAAACCAATGTGACGCAACCAGCTATTTTTATTCACTCGGTGATTCAAGCTCGAGTGATGGGTGATGATTTCAAACCTGATATGGTAGCAGGACATTCGCTTGGTGAATTTTCAGCTTTAGTGGCCAATGGAACATTGAGTTTTGAAGATGGATTGAAGTTAGTGATCGAAAGAGCCAACGCCATGCAAAAAGCTTGCGAAATGACACCTGGAACCATGGCAGCAGTGCTTGCATTGGAAGATGAGAAAGTAGAAATGATTTGTGCGGAATCTCCAGGAGTAGTGGTTGCTGCAAATTATAATTGTCCGGGACAATTGGTGATTTCAGGTGAGGTGGAAGCTGTAAAAGCCGCTTGCGAGCTACTAACGGCCGCGGGTGCCCGAAGAGCATTATTATTACCTGTGGGAGGTGCATTCCATAGTCCATTGATGGAGCCGGCACGAGAGCGATTAGCAGCAGCCATAGAAGCTACCACTTTTAATACTCCAAGTTGTCCAATCTACCAAAATGCTACCGCTACACCACAAACAGATGTAACTGCAATTCGTAAAAATTTAATTGCACAACTTACGGCTCCAGTAAAATGGACACAAAGTGTTGAACATATGTTTGCCGATGGAGCTAATACTTTCACTGAGGTAGGTCCGGGCAAAGTACTGCAAGGCTTGGTGAAAAAAATCAACAAAGAAGCAGTTATCGTTTAATCCAAAATTAATTCTTTTACCCTCGATTAAATACATCGAGGAAACCACTTATTATTTCAAGTAAAACACATGAATCTCCACCCACTAAATGCCATTTCACCTATTGACGGAAGATATAGAAATAGCTGCGAAGAATTAGCGCTCTACTTCTCTGAAGAGGCTTTGATGCGCTATCGTGTTTTAGTGGAAGTAGAGTACTTTATCGAGTTATGCGAACTTCCGTTGCCACAACTGAAACAGTTCGACAAAAATAAATTCAAAGCCTTACGCTCTATTTACAATGACTTCAAACATGAAGACGGGTTGCACATCAAGAGCATTGAAAAAACCACGAACCATGATGTAAAGGCCGTAGAATATTTTTTGAAAGAAAAATTTGATGCATTAGGGTTAGAAGAACATAAAGAATTTATTCACTTTGGCCTGACTTCTCAGGACATCAACAACACAGCAATTCCGCTGAGTATTTTAGAAGCCAATGCACAAATTTATTTACCGGCCATCAAAGCTATCAGCGAAAAAATTCAATTAGTCGCTAAAGATTGGAAAGACATTCCCATGTTAGCGCGCACACATGGTCAGCCTGCCTCTCCTACTCGACTCGGAAAAGAAATTTATATTTTCCATCATCGCTTACAAGCACAATTGGAATTATTAAATAGTATCACTTCTTCTGCTAAATTCGGAGGAGCCACTGGTAATTTCAATGCACATGCCGTAGCTTATCCGGAAATTGATTGGATTGCATTTAGCGATCGATTTATTCAGCGATTAGGCTTACAACGTTCGGCATACACTACACAAATTGAGCACTATGATAACATGGCGGCACTCTTTGATTCGATGAAACGCATCAACACTATTTTAGTTGATTTATCGAGAGACATGTGGACGTACATTTCCATGAACTACTTCACACAAAAAGTGGTAGCCAATGAAGTAGGATCATCGGCGATGCCACATAAAGTAAATCCGATCGACTTCGAAAACGCAGAAGGGAATTTAGGAATGGCAAATGCGTTGTTTGAACATTTAGCTGCAAAATTACCGGTGTCAAGATTGCAAAGAGATTTAACAGATTCTACGGTGTTACGCAATGTTGGAGTTCCGTACGCACACACCTTGATTGCATGCAAATCATTGTTAAAAGGATTTAATAAAATCAGTGTCAATGCAGATATCATTCAGCAAGACCTTTCTGAAAACTGGGCGGTAGTTGCCGAGGCGATACAAACTATTTTAAGAAGAGAAGCTTTTCCAAATCCATATGAAGCGTTGAAATCGTTAACCAGAACAGGAGAGAAAATTAATCCCGATACCATTTCTAAATTTATTGACGGATTGGATGTTTCGGAAAAACTAAAAACAGAGTTGAGGAAGATTACACCGTTTAATTATACGGGAGTAGTGAAGGAGTTTTAGTTGTTGGAAGTTAGATGTTGGATATTGGATTTTATGATTAGATGATTTTTAGTGGCGAAGAGATTTTGCTTCGAATATTTTTTTCCGTTGCGCCCATTGCGTGAACGCTGCTAACGTTGCGTTTAAACAGTCAGAATTTTGAGTGCTAGCATTTCATTATTTTACTTTGAACTTTTTCCTTCTCGGTACTCTATGAAACTATATTCACAATTGACGTTAAAAACTTTTTTAAAAAAAGCAATTAAATATAGTACTTAAGTGATTTTCTTTGTACTTTTCCATCTAAATCTGATTTCAATTATGAAGCACTCTTTCATCACCTCAATGCTACTGTTTTTGTTCACCGCTGTACAAGCTCAGCAGCCTTGCAATCCTAACGAACTCGTTTCTGTTTCTGCTCAGCTTGATTTTCCATGCGAAGCGTTAGCGGGGACTTCTTATTCTTTCAACTTTGCATCGATCGTTGTTCAACGAAATTTTATTCGTACGGGTCCGTTGCTTTGGCAATTCCGCAGCGATACGGTAAATGGAAGTTGGCAAAATTTGCCAGCTACATGGCAAGGACAAGGCATGGAAGGAATCAGCAAATCCGATTTTAACACAGCAGATAATGGGCAATACCGATGTGTGTTTACCGATGCGCTCACCGGATGCATGGATTTTAGAAGAACTTCCGTGTATGTACATCCTCGTCCTAATTACAATATTAACATTGATAATGTGGGTTGCGTCGCCATGTACCTCGGTACAGAATTGCTCAATGACACTAATCAAGTACTATCACATTGTTGGCAGCCTGATTTCGGTTCCAACCCTATCGTTTGTGAAAGCAACTCTCCTATATATGGATTCCAAGGAGTGGGGTGCGTAATGGTCATTGGAACTGTTGAGGTAATTGTCACCAATCAATATGGGTGTGAAAATTTGTCGTACATCAGTGGACTTTGCAACCTTGAATACCTTGACACTTATGCATCTTTGAATGCTCCAGATACCATTTTCTGTGCTAAATCGGGGGCCATAGAAGTTAATCGTTTTTCCAATACTTCGGTTCAATCAGGATGGACCTATCAATGGTTAAAAAACGGTACTTCAATCTCATGGGCAACAAGTAAAACCATTAAACCCGTTGCAACAGGAAAATATAAATGTATCATCACGAATAATAGTGGATGTACGTCCACTACCAATGAAATATCAGTTACCGTCAATCCACTACCTACAACAAATATACAACCCTTTGGATCTACAGAAATCTGTAATAAAGACACAATTGTTCTGAATTCAGGAAGTTCGCTTGCCAATACTTTTGAATGGTATCGAAATGGAATTCAACTACCGCAAACTACTTCTTCCATCTCAATTTTTAAAGGCGGAAATTACAAAGTAGTTGTCACTTCTCCGCTGGGCTGTACTAACACTTCTCCAATTAGCAAAATCAATGTTTACCGCTCAAAAATTCAGGCTATAGGTCCTGTTGTTTTTTGTACGGGGGATAGTGCAGTCCTTCAAAATATAACACTTAACACATTGGGACGTCAGTGGCAATCTAACAATATTAATATTCCCGGAGCTATCTTCTCTCAATATGCGGCAAAGCAAAGCGGACTTTATCGTGTGAAATCGACGAGTGCCGATGGGTGCATAAGTTATTCCAATCAAATTGACATCAGTGTAAATTGCAGAGAGGCATTGCAAGAAAATTATCTTCTTCACATCAGTCCAGTACCTTCATCTCAATTTATTAATCTCGGATCATTTGAGACCTCTGGAAATTTCCGAATTAATATTACGGATATGAATGGAAAAATTGTTTTTGAAAAGAATGATGCTCAGCTGGACATTCATCAGTTGGATGTAAGTGGATTGTCGGCTGGAATGTATATCATTCATTTCTCGGATGAGGCGGGAAAGCGAAGTGGGAAATTTATTCGGGAATAGCTGCTAGCTGCTAGCTGCTTGCACTAGCTACAAGCTGCTTGCCTAAATTTATTATTTATCGCATTTATCTATGTTAGATGGAACACTGATTTTTTAAGATGATTAAGATTTTTTATGATAAATTTCACTCGTGATTAAGATAATCAAAAGAACGCGGATGACACGGATAAATCGGATTAATACGGATTTGTTCTCTGAACTTTGAAAATAAGTAGATGGATGCAATGTAGCTTATTTGTGTATTCGCGCTTTCGTAAATTCGTAATTCGTACTTTCGTATTGATTCGTAATTCGTAACCTTGTAATTTCATTCCCATCCACTAGCAAGCACATCAGCCACGTGAATGACTTTGATAGAAAGGCTTTTTTTGTTGATGACCCCTTGCAGATGCATTAAGCACAAAGGGTCGTTGGTGATGATGGTATCGGCACCGGAATTAGCAATGGCTTTAAAAAATTCTTCGGCCATGCCTACGGTGAGGGCTTCGTTTTTGCGATCGAGTCCGCCGCCCATGCCGCAAGCAGGCCAGGCATCATCGGTTTCGATAATTTCAAGGTCTTTTACTTTTCGAAGTAAAGTAAGTTGAGGGCTCTCGATTTTTAGTTGGCCGGGATAGAGGCAAGAATCGTGAACAACGGCCTTTGCTTTATAAATGGCTCCGATATCGCTAGCATTCATCACAGAGACCAGAAAGTCGCTCAGCTCATGGAAATGCTTCTGTACAATTTTATATTCGTTGTGCAAGGCGGAATTGTGAAATAGAGCTGGATAATACTCACGAATTGTTTTTACGCAACCCGGGCCCGGACAAACAATGTAACGCTCATCCTGAAATTCACGAATCAACTTCTCCCCTACTTCCTTGCAGGCATCGTGAAAACCATCTTCAAAAGCAGGCTGACCACAACAAGTTTGTTCAATATTATAATTTACGCCGCAACCCACTTTCTGCAATAACTTTAAAGTATTGCGAGCGATCTCAGGTTGATACTGATCGACATAACAAGGTATATATAAATCTACAATCACAATTATTTATTCAAGTTTAAAGAATTCCAATCTAATTTACTTACGCGACGCAAGAGGATAATTCCCATCACGAAGAAAACAACCAGTGCTACTATCGAATTGCGCATGCTGCCCGTTACTTCATTCACATAACCGAACACAAAAGTACCTAAAACAGTACCTACTTTGTCGCAAACATCATAAAAACTGAAATAAGAGGCGTGATCTTTTGTAGGAGGTAACATTTTAGAATACGTAGAGCGGCTGAGGGATTGAATTCCACCCATCACCAATCCAACTAAAGCTGCGGTGATGTAAAAGTCAAGTGGAAGATATACTAGAAAATAAACACCTAAGCAAATCAACATCCATATGGTTAAAGAAATAATGAGTGCTTTAATATTTCCCAATTTACTACTGAGGAACGAAAATAAATACGCACCACCAATAGCAACAAATTGAATCAATAAAATGCAAATAATTAATCCGCTTTGTTTACTCTCTTCATCAGCCCAAGCAATTTCCTGCACTCCAAACAAGGTGGCTAAATACATGATGGTTTGTACCGCCATATTGTAAAAGAAAAAGGCAATTAAAAATGCTTTCAAGTAAGGCGTTTCATTCAATTGATTCCACACCATTCTTAATTCACGATATCCTTTCTTAAGAATATCTCTTTTGATGGGCGAGTTTGCAGGATCTTTAGGCAAGCCTTGGAAAGAATATTGAGCAAACAAAAACCACCAAATTCCAACTAATAAAAACGAGAAACGCATTGCGAATCCACTGCTGATGTTTCCATACCATTGCGGAAACATGATCATGGTGAGATTAAAAATCAAGAGAAGAGACGAACCTATATATCCCATCGAAAATCCGCGTGCACTGATTCGATCTTGATCAGCAGCCACAGCAATTTCGGGCAAGTATGCATTATAGAAAACAATACTTCCTGCATAACCAATAGCAGCAAATAGAGAGCAAGATATTCCCACCCATAACGTATCCACTCCTTCAAAAAACCAAAGCAAGGAACAGGAAATCGCTCCTAAGGTGGAGAAGAAGTACATAAACTTTTTCTTTTGTCCGCTGTAATCGGCGATGGAAGATAACATGGGAGAAATTAATGCAATCACTAAAAAAGCAAAGGAGATGGCATACGATTGCAAGGACTCTGGATTATAAGTCCGGCCTAAAAAACGAACTTCATTCGCACCATTGGAATGAGCGATGGCGCTAAAGTAAATGGGAAATAATGCCGAGCTAATAACGAGTGAATAGGCCGAGTTGGCCCAATCGTAAAAGGTCCAGGCGCGGACCACTTTTTTATTCCCTAATTTATATGGATCCATACGATCTTTAAGTGTTCGAAAATAATAAATGCAATTGAATACAAAGCTATGTGTTAGCTTTTACATAGCATCCACTTAACCATTGATTATTGCATCCATAATATATTCTTAGGAATTTATTAATCCAGCCTGAAGACCTTCACGCCAAATCTTATAGAACATTATGGAAAACGCATTATTAAACTTTAAAAAGGTGACATTAAGTCTCTTGCTTGGAGCAATCACCTGGTTAGCACAAGCTCAATCACCCGTAGAACTTCAATTTCTCGGTCGATATGTAACAAATACGTATGATGCCGGTGGAACAGAAATTACGGCCTATGATGCTGCCACGAAACGATTATTTAGTGTAAATGGTGCGACAGGAAAAGTGGATATTATCAACTTCGCAATTCCATCTACACCAACACTCATCACTTCATTTGATTTATCTCCATTTGGATTATCTGCGAATAGTGTTGCAGCCAAGAACGGCATCATTGCCATTGGAGTGGAAGCGATGATTAAGCAAGATTCAGGAAAAGTAGTTTTAATTGACGCCAATGGAACGTTGTTGAATAGTTTTACTGTTGGTGCTTTACCAGACATGATTACATTTACTCCTAACGGACAATACATTCTTGTTGCCTGTGAAGGAGAACCTAATACTACTTATACGAATGATCCGGAAGGTTCTGTTGGAATTATAAATATTAGTGGTGGTGCAGCTTCCGCTACTTTACAAATAGCATCTTTTGCTCCTTTTAATGCAGCAGTTCTTGATCCTTCTATCCGTAAGTTTGGTCCGGGATCAACGCTTGCGCAAGATCTTGAACCGGAATACATCGCCATTTCAGATAATTCAACAACAGCTTGGGTTACTTGTCAAGAAAATAATGCGTGGGCCATCATTGATATCCCTACTGCTACAGTTACTTCACTTGTTGGAATGGGTTTCAAAGATCATAGTCTTGCTGGAAATGGATTGGATGCTTCTGATCAAAATGGAGGTGTAGTAAATATCGCAACTTGGCCTGTTAAAGGAATGTATCAACCAGATGCGGTTACTTCCTTTGTGGTAGGTGGACAAAACTATATTATCAGTGCTAACGAAGGGGATGCACGTGAATACACCGCCTTAACGGAAGCTGTGCGATTAAGTTCTGGCTCTTATATTTTAGATCCTACGGTTTTCCCAAACGCTGCTACTTTGAAAAATAGTAGTAACCTAGGACGTTTAAATGTTACTAATAAAACGGGTGATATAGATAATGATGGCGACTTTGATGTTATTCACTCTTTCGGTGCACGATCATTTTCGATTTGGAACTCAGCAGGTGCTTTAGTGTGGGATAGTGGAGATAAGATTGAACAATTAATGAATACTATTTCTCCAGCAAATTTTAATTGCAGCAATACCAATAATACTAAGAAAAACAGAAGCGATGATAAAGGACCAGAACCTGAGGCTGTAACTGTTGCACAACTAGGAGATAGTTTATTTGCATTTGTAGGACTTGAAAGAATTGGAGGTGTTATGATCTTCAATATTACAAATCCAGCTGCGCCTACTTTTTCTTCATACATAAATACTAGAAATTTTGCACAAACTCCATCTCTTAATAATGGTGGAGATCTTGGTCCAGAAGGAATTATTTTCATTCCAAAAAATGAAAGTCCAAACGGTAAAGATTTGTTAGTGCTTTCCAATGAAATTAGTGGAACCATTTCTATCTATCAAGTAGGTCGCAGAACAACTGTTCAGATATTACATGCATCAGATTTTGAAGCATCGGTAGAAGCTGTGCAAGATGCGCCTCGCTTTGCTGCCATTGTAGACACACTTGAAAATACGTATCCAAATACGTTGATTCTTTCTTCAGGTGACAATATTCTTCCTAGTCCTTTCTCGAATTCAGGTGAAGATCCTTCTCTCGTTACTCCATTAAAAAACACTTACATTTCATATTATGGCGGACCTTTTAGTTTTAATGATTTGAGAGCTGGTATCGGCCGTGTGGATATGTCCATCATGAACTTTATTGGTATTGAAGCGTCGGCCTTGGGAAACCATGAATTCGATTTAGGAACGAGTGAACTTCGTAACATGATTGCGGGAGTAAACTCAGGAACCAATATCCGTTGGTTCGGAGTTCAATTTCCTTATTTGAGTTCTAACTTAAATTTCAGTGGAGATGCAAATTTGTCAAACATCAGTACCAATGCACGATTGCAACATACAGCATTCCGTTCTAACCCAAGTATGACTGCAGCTCAAATTGCGGCGACACCTAAAATTGCACCTTCTTGCATTATCACTAAGAACGGACAGAAATTTGGTATTGTAGGTGCCACTACACCTATTCTTGCATCCATTTCATCTCCCGGTGCAACAACAGTTAAAAATCCAGGTGCTGGTACAAATGACATGTCGCTGTTAGCTACTATTCTGCAACCGGTGATTGACTCATTAAGAACAGCTGAAAATTGTGATAAAATAATTTTACTCTGTCATATGCAGCAATTAACTTTTGAAAAACAATTGGCAGGATTTCTTCATGGTGTAGATATTATTTTAGGAGGTGGATCTAACACTTTAATGGCAGATGCAACCGATCGTTTACGTGCCGGAGATGTTGCAGTCGAAACTTATCCGTTCTTCACAACAGGAGCAGACAGTAAACCGATTGCAATTATAAACACAGATGGCAATTATAAATATGTAGGCCGACTGGTTATTGACTTTGATATTTCAGGTAACATTATTCCAGCGTCAGTAAATTCTGCCATTTCAGGAGTATTTCCTGCTGATAGTATGGGAGTGGAAGAAACATGGGGAGCAGGAAATTATGCAAATGCATTTACTCCGGGTTCTAAAGGTTCTTTAGTGAAGACACTTTGTGATGCTATTGGAAATGTGATTGCTTCTAAAGATGGAAATCTCTTTGGAAAAACTGCAGTGTATCTTGAAGGACGTCGCGTAATAGTAAGAACAGAAGAAACTAATTTAGGAAATCTTTCATCTGAAGCAAACTTATGGATGGCAAAATTCTATGATGCAGGTACTACCATCTCCATAAAAAATGGAGGTGGAATTCGTTCTTCTATTGGATTCGTTGATGCAGTTGGAAACGTAGTATCTTACGAACCACCACAAGCAAATCCTGCTGTCGGTAAATTGCAAGGAGATATTTCACAATTAGATATTGAAAATTCACT
>JBJXGU010000013.1:0-23887 GCA_046160245.1 Bacteroidia bacterium | reverse complement strand
AAAGAGCTTAGTTACAATAATTTATTGGATGTTGATGCAGCGATCGCCTTGATCAGAGATTTTTCGGAACCCAGCGTGGCGGTCATCAAACATAATAATGCATGTGGATTAGCATCTGATTCAAATTTGCTCACGGCTTGGGAAAAAGCATTTGCTGGAGATCCAGTTTCTGCGTTTGGAGGAATCTTGGTTACCAATCGAGAAATCACTTTGGAAGTTGCTGAAGCGATGAACTCACTGTTTTTTGAAGTGCTATTAGCACCTGGATTTACGGAAGAAGCCTTACAAGTGCTTCAATCGAAAAAGAACAGAATGATATTGAAAACCAATTCATTCACTGCTCCAAAAACTATTTTCAGAAGTGCGATGAACGGCGTTTTAGAACAGGATGCGGATCAAATCACCGAAACGAGTTCCCATCTAAAAAACGTAACACTGAAAGAAGCATCGGCATCAGAAATAAATGATTTACTCTTTGCCAACAAAATTGTGAAGCACAGCAAGAGCAATGCAATTGTACTAGCAAAAAACGGACAATTACTAGCTAGCGGTGTCGGTCAAACTTCCCGAATAGATGCACTAAAACAAGCGATTGCAAAAGCTGGAAATTTTGGCTTCTCTTTAGAGGGAGCGGTGATGGCATCGGATGCATTTTTTCCATTCCCCGATTGTGTAGAAATAGCACATCAAGCAGGCATCACTTCGGTGATTCAACCTGGTGGATCGATGCGCGACCAAGAATCAGTGGACAAAGCCAACGAACTCGGCATTTCGATGGTGATTACAGGTGTTCGTCATTTTAAACATTAATGAGTTCATAATTCAGTTTTTCTTTCCAATTTTGCATACTCGATAAAATTACCTTGCAACAGTATAGAGTAGGGCTAAATTTCGAGATCACAAAACAACTCGAAGATTTAGCAATCTTAATTAATCAACTAAAAGAAGCGCGCAAGTATGGGACTCTTTGATTTCCTCACCCAGGAGATAGCCATTGATTTAGGTACAGCAAATACACTCATCATTCACAATGATAAAGTTGTGGTTGATGAACCTTCAATCGTAGCTATCGACCGAACCACTGGTAGAATTATCGCTGTTGGAAAACAGGCTATGATGATGCATGGTAAGACACATGAAAACATCAAGACGGTTCGACCATTGAAGGATGGAGTGATTGCAGATTTTGAAGCTGCCGAGCAGATGATTAAGGGAATGATTCGAATGATCAGCTCAGGAAGTAAAGTTTTTACGCCTTCATTGCGTATGGTAATTTGTATTCCTTCTGGAATTACGGAAGTTGAAAAGCGTGCTGTTCGTGACTCCGCAGAACATGCAGGTGCTAAAGAAGTTTATTTGATTCATGAACCAATGGCTGCTGCAATCGGTATTGGTATCGATGTGGAAGAGCCGATGGGAAATATGATCATCGATATTGGTGGTGGTACTTCTGAAATTGCGGTTATTGCATTGGGCGGAATTGTATGCGACCAAAGTATACGTGTTGCTGGTGATGCATTCACCACCGATATTTGGGATTACATGCGTCGTCAACATAATATTTTAATTGGAGAACGTACTGCAGAACGAATTAAAATTGAAGTTGGATCTGCGCTGCCTGAATTGGATAATGCACCTCCTGATTTTGCGGTGCATGGAAGAGATTTGATGACCGGTATTCCAAAAGAAATTACAGTGAGTTATCCAGAAATTGCACATGCGTTGGATAAATCCATCAGCAAAATTGAAGAAGCTATTTTAAAAGCGTTGGAAATTACACCTCCTGAATTATCAGCGGATATTTTCCGTACTGGAATTTATTTAACAGGTGGTGGCGCTTTACTTCGTGGACTTGACAAAAGAATTTCCATGAAAACAAAACTACCGGTACATGTAGCCGAAGATCCACTTCGCGCTGTAGTACGTGGTACAGGTATTGCATTAAAAAATATTCATCGATACAAATTCCTTCAGCATTAATCATTAAAGGAAATTCCTTTATTGATCATCCAACACGCTGCTCAAACTGTTGCATAACGCAAAAACATGAAGTTACTCTTCCAGCTTATATGGCGAAATAACTTTACTTTATTCTTTGTCCTGTTGCAAATATTTTGTTTCTATCTCATTGCCAAGAACAATCGATTTCAACAAGCTTCTGTTTTGAATGCTACTAATCAGGTAGTGACAAATACGATGGAAGTAGTGAATTATGTTAAAGAATACATTCACCTTCGTGATAACAATACCAGCTTAGCAGAGGAAAACGCTAGATTGAGAACATTGCTTACAGAAAATAAATACGAATTGGATTCGGTTTATTCTCCTGTAAAAGATTCCATCAACTTACAACAATACGAGTACATCACTGCCAATGTGATCAACAACTCATTGCATCACCGCAATAATTTTATTACGCTAAACAAAGGTAGTTTGCAAGGAGTAAAACCTGAGATGGGTGTAATTGGTCCGAAAGGAATTGTTGGAATTGTGAATCATGTTTCAGAACATTATTGTACGGTGATGTCGTTGCTACACAAAGAAAGCAGCTCGTCAGTAATGATTAAAAGAAATAAATTCTTTGGATCCTTGAAATGGGATGGCGAAAATCCAAATTATATGTTTCTGAATGAAATTGACAAGACGGTTCCCATTATTAAAGGAGATTCTATTGTCACAACTGCCTTTTCTTCTACGTATCCTTCAGGAATTTTTATTGGACGCGTTGTAGATTTTCAAGTAGAGCCGGGCTCCCCTTTCTATAAGATAAAAGTAAGACTGGCGATGAATTTTAATGCATTGAGTCATGTTTATGTGGTAAGAAATCTGATGAAGAAAGAGCAGAGTTCGTTAGAAGAACTCAATAAAGCAAAGGAGGACGAACAATGATCTTAGTTATTCTACGTCACCTCTTCCGCTTCTTACTCTTGATCAGTTTGCAAATTTTGATTCTGAATAATATTCAACTTGGGACTTTTATCAACCCCTTCTTATACATCTTGTTTTTATTATCGTTGCCCGTTAATTTGCCTAAGCTTTTGTTGTTGCCAATTGCATTCCTTACCGGACTTTCTATTGACATGTTTCAAAATACACCTGGAATGCATGCTTCGGCTTGTTTGTTTATGATGTACCTCCGACCTTATTGGTTAAAAATTATCTCTCCACGTGATGGGTATGATATCGAAACCGAACCTTCCATTAAAAAACTAGGGTTTGCATGGTACATAGCCTATTCTTCTCTATTGGTATTTGTGCATCATTTATTCTTATTTTTCATCGAAGTTTTTCGTTTCTCCGAATTTTTCGATACCCTTACACGAATCGCATTAAGTAGTCTGTTAACTTTACTTTTAATTATCATTGCCCAATACCTTACATCAAAACCAAAGAGTACCAATTAAATTAATAGCTTCATTGTATTGCGCTTCTGCAATTCACTACCTACCATTAAAAATAAATGAACAATAAAAACAGGTCGTTTTTGTTGAGAGAAAGGGAACAAGTCCCTACTAATTGAACATGTATAATCCGGGATCAAATCAGAGAATAGTCTTTTTAGGCATCATCACTTCAGTGGTGATTATTTTCTTGATTCGATTATTTTATGTTCAAGTAATTAATGAAAGTTATTCGGTTTCGGCCACCAACAACGTATTAAGATACATCACCGACTACCCTGCCCGCGGAATGATTTATGACCGCAAAGGAAAAATCGTAGCTTTCAATCAAGCCGTTTACGATTTGATGGTCATACCCAAGCAAGTGAAAGAAATCGACACGCTTGAATTTTGCAAATTATTAGATATTAGCAAAGAGTCCTTTATTGATAAAATGAAAAAGGCGACTTCTTTTTCTCGAATGAAGGCGAGTACATTTGAAAAACAAATTTCTGCTGAGTCATTCGCTTCATTCCAAGAAAAGCTTTACAAGTTTCAAGGATTCTATGTTCAACCACGAACGCTGAGGAAATATCCCAATAACACGGCCGCTCACGTTTTGGGATATATTGGTGAGGTAAACGATGAGTTAATTGCTAAGAATCCTTATTATCGAATTGGTGATTATATTGGTATCAGTGGAATCGAACAAAGCTATGAGTTAGAGCTCAGAGGTCGGCGGGGTGTGCGCATTGTGATGGTAGATGTATTTAATCGAGAAAAGGGAAGTTACAAAGGCGGCATCTATGATACGATAGCCATTGCTGGACAAAATTTAGTGGCAACATTGGATGCCGACTTACAATCGTATGGCGAACAACTATTGCAAAATAAAATTGGATCTGTCGTAGCCATCGAACCACAAACGGGAGAAATATTAGCCATGATTTCCTCTCCCTCCTACGATCCTAATTTATTAGTGGGAAGGGTTCGGTCGAAGAATTACGGATACTTATTAAAGGATGAAAATAAGCCCTTGTTCAATCGTGCCATGCAAGCCTACTATCCACCGGGGTCTACTTTTAAATTGACAAATGCTTTAGCAGCGATGCAAGAAGGCATCATTGGCATTAATACTTCCTATCCACATTCTTTTGTTGTTGGAAGCAAGAGTATAAAGTGTCACCCTCATCCTCCCATCGCATTAGAAGGTGCTATTCAATATTCTTGTAATCCTTATTTCTGTAATACGTTCAGGTCTTTTGTCGATAATCGGAAATATGGCTCCAGTGAAAATGGCTACCGATTATGGAGAGAATACCAAATGAGTTTTGGTGTTGGAAAAAAAATTGGAGTGGATATGCCACATGAATTAAAAGGACTGATTCCAACGGTTGAATTTTATGATAAGTACTATGGTAAAGGTAGATGGAAAGCTTCTACTATTTATTCGCTTGGAATTGGTCAAGGTGAGTTAGGAATTAACCCGATGCAAATGGCTAATATTATTTGCATCATTGCAAACAAAGGATATTACTATACGCCTCATGTTATTAAACAGATTGGCAAATATCCGAACACAACAAGGAACTTAGGGGAACGACATTATACGAAAGTCTCCGCAGAAAATTTTACCATCATTCAAGATGGTATGCAACGTGTTGTTGAAGCAGGAACAGCGCGAGTGGCAAGGTTCGATTCGCTCGTTATATGTGGAAAAACGGGGACTGCACAAAATCCACATGGGAAAGATCATAGTTTATTTGTAGCCTTTGCTCCGAGAGATAATCCAAAGATTGCCATTGCTGTGATGGTTGAAAACGCAGGATTTGGTGCAACATGGGCAGCACCTATTGCAAGTTTAATGATGGAAAAATATTTAAAAGATTCAGTCAAACGACACGACCTTGAAGAACGAATGTTAAAAGGATATTTACTTCCACTTCAAAATAAGAGTCTGGAAAACCCTGGATTAATAGGAAAAGATAGTACTGCGGTGAAGCCAAAGAATAAAAAAAACTCAAGTGTTGCTTTATTGAATAATAAAAAGAAAAAGAAATAAATATTTTCGATTGATATTAACTCATGCGCAAACAAAATTCCATATTCGAAAATATTGACTGGCTGTTGGTCGTATTTTATTTGGTGCTTGTATTACTTGGCTGGATTAATATTTATGCAGCGGTTTACAACGAAGAACACAAAAACATGTTCGACCTTACTCAAAGTTACGGTCGACAAATGTTGTGGATTGGAACTTCACTCGTCATTGGGTTAGCTATTCTAGTTATTGATGGAAAATTTTATGCAGCCTTTTCTTTTCCTATTTACATTGTCACGATGGGGATTTTGCTTGTTGTCCTTGTCATTGCGCGGGATGTACAAGGAGCTCGTTCGTGGATTGAAATAGGGACTTTCAAATTACAACCTTCGGAGTTTGCAAAGTTTGCCACGAACATGGCATTGGCAAAATACTTGAGTGCATTAGGCATTCGGATGGAGGATATGAAAACCAAAATCACTGCAGGACTTCTTATCCTTTTACCCATGGCGTTGGTACTCTTGCAAAATGATACTGGTTCTGCTTTGGTTTTCATTGCATTCATTTTCGTACTTTATAGAGAAGGTTTATCTCAAAACGTACTCGTTTTTGGATTCTTAGCGGGCGTATTATTTATACTGGCCTTAATGGTTCCGAACACTGTCCTTATTGGAGTGATTGGAGGATTAGGAGTAGTTGCGTATTTACTCATGCGTAAAACAAGAAACAATTTAATTGTAATCCTGATTATCACGGCGCTTTGTTCAGGAATTGTTTTTAGTGTGGATTATGCATTTAACGAAATACTACAGACCCATCAACGGGAGCGTATCGAAGTATTGTTAGGGAAAAGAAGTGATCCGAAAGGCGCTGGATATAATGTCAATCAAAGTTTAATTGCAATTGGTTCTGGAGGCTTAACAGGTAAAGGATTTTTGCAAGGCACACAAACAAAATTCGATTTTGTGCCAGAGCAAAGCACTGATTTTATTTTCTGCACTGTTGGTGAAGAATGGGGATTTTTAGGAACTTCATTTGTTTTAATTGTATTCACCTTGCTTTTGTATCGAATTGTATTTATTGCAGAACGGCAACGTTCTACCTATACGCGTATTTATGCTTATGGTGTCGCTTCGATTTTATTTTTCCATTTAATGATTAATGTAGGAATGGCCATAGGATTAGCTCCAGTGATTGGAATTCCATTACCTTTCTTTAGCTATGGAGGATCTTCACTTTGGGGATTTACTGTATTATTATTTGTATTGATAAAACTGGATAGTTATCGAATGTACATCTTACGATGAAAACGAAAATATTGCTATTACTTTTTGCATTTTTTTGCACTCCATTCACCACATCCGTTGCGCAAGTACTAAGGAATTGTGGCGTTTGCGGAGAATATTATTTAGAATCCATTCCAGAGGTCGCTTCGGGCATTATTTTCAAGGATGATTTTACTTTCGAATTCTTCTTTTCGAGCGGAGCATTAGATCGTTCTGGAACGGGAACCTGGAATGAAGGGCTTTCAAAAGAAAATAAAAAAATAGTGGAACTAAATTCGGATCCCTCAAAGAAAAACCCATTGACTTTAGTAAATTCATCTCGAAAAAAAGGAAAATCTACAACTGTTAAAATGATTGATATTAATCCAAGTTTGAGTACTTATTTTATTGCTATTGGATTCATCGATAACGATACTGTTTACACCTATTGTGATCAGCAAGGAGAAGCAGTATTAGATGGAGAAACTTTCGACAGCCTTCAAATTGCATTTGAGTTTTGTCCTGATCATATGCTGAACATTCCATCTACAAAAAATCATAATTATTTTCAAGTAAAGTGTGATGAAAACTTGTTTGAAATATTTTTTCGAGACTTTATATTTTCTGTAAATGAAGATGGACTTGAAGGAAATCATCCAGTTTTAAAAGGTAATTATCAATACATAAAAAGCAACTAATTTTTGCAACAATATTATCTTCCGATATAATTCATCGATAAATAATTCATCAAAATTGCAGTGGCGCCTTTCCTGTCTTCAATATATTTTCTATTCTTTGCACTGAGCACTTGGTAATTTGATTCTTCTTTTTCCATTAATTCAAAAGCAGCTGACAAATTTTTTCCGTTCTTAATCCCAATCCCACCACCCATTGCTTTTAAATCCCTGGCTTCTTTAAATTTCAAATGATTGGGTCCAAAAAAAACAGGTTTACCATACACGGCCGCCTCTAAAATATTGTGTACACCCTTTCCAAATCCACCACCAACATACGTGTACTTTCCGTATCTATAAATAAGTGATAGCTTTCCAATACTATCAATGATAAGCACACTACAATTTGCATCCCCTTCCTTCCCTAAAGAAGAGTAGCGTTTTGTTTTTCCACTAAATCGACTTTCTATACTTCGAATTCGAGACTCACTTATTTCATGTGGAGCAATGACTAATTTTAATGTCGGATGGTCTTGCATTAATAACGCCAATACTTTCTCATCCTCGGACCAAGTACTTCCTGCAATCATACATACATCATTCTTACAAAAATTTTCAATCAACGGAAATGATGCATCTCGACTACTAATTTCCAATACACGATCGAAGCGCGTGTCACCCGACACGGTTACCGATGGAATACTATTACGATATAATAACTCTAACGATGATTGATCTTGTACGAAGAGATGTGTATAGCGAGTAAGGATTTTTTTAAAAAACTTACCCCATGGTTTAAAATAAATTTGACCGGGACGAAAAATAGCAGAGAGACAATAGAAAGAAGTTTTTCGTCGAAACAACTCCTTCCCATAATAATACCAAAACTCATATTTTACAAAAAACACCAGCGATGGATTTAAAATATTTATAAAAGCTTTACTCGACCGAGGTCCATCTAACGGCATATAACAAACATAATCAGCAATCGCTTCTTTTTTTTTCGATTCGTATCCGGAAGGAGAAAAAAAAGAAAGTACCATAAAATGATTCGGGAAATCTTTTCTCAATTGCTCCAACACGGGTCTGCCTTGTTCAAACTCTCCCAGGGATGCGCAATGAAACCAAATTCTTGGCTTATTATTATTCTTAAGTGCGTCATTCAGTTTTTGCTTCCAGCCCTTCCTTCCTCTTACCCACTCTTTCGCTTTACTATTAAATAATGAAGCCATACGAATTAATAATCCGTACAACTGAATAAATAAGAAGTAAAGCACTTTCATATCTCGACTATTTGAACTCTAATTAGGGGGAGTTAATTTATTTTGAAACAAGATAATTTAAGTTTCAATTCGATTCGAATTTATTTGGTGAATATCGTACATAAATTCAAATAGAAAATTTACTCAGTAAATATAAAATTTATCTGGTGCTTCTTTATACAAAGGAATAATCCATCCTACTCGAACACCAAATAATAAATCGAGTCTCGATTTATTATTCGCTCTCATGGATCCAAAATCAAAATCACGTCTGCTTGCTGTCCATCCTTGCACCGCTTCTACTCCTCCAAAAAAGTTAACAAGGCGCTGATTTCCAACATATAAATAACCAACAAACTCTCGGGCAGCGAGTCCATTGGTTAATCGATCGTACCCTTTAAGATACTCCTCTCGAAGGGAAGGGACGGCATTTTTTTTATCTTGAATCAATATTTTATGTTGCATAAAACCCAGGCTCATTTCCACAATCAAACCACAATTTGGATTGGGTTTAGCTACATGAAATAACCTCCCGACACCTAAAGTAGCATAGTAGCCTCTTTCGAAAACACGAACATCTGCATAATAACCATCAACACCTATAATAGTCCCTTCAGAGGTGGTTAGTCCGGTAAAGAGGTTCGGTTCATTAACTTTAGTTCCAAAAATAAAAGATCCTTCCGCAGTAAACATCCAACCTTTTGCAGTTTTATAAGTCACCCCCATTCCCACTGACTGATTGATTCCGAATCGTTTAGCTAAATCGCCTCCTGGAATTTGCAAACCATAAGACGGACGAATCATCACCATGGAAATGGAGGAGTCTTTTACACTCACTTGAGCCAACAAGGTATTTGTTCCTGTTATTAACAAAAAAACAAACAATAGAATTGCATTTTTGGGGTTCTTCAACATACTGAGCAAATTTAGAGAATTTACAGAGGATTGCCTATACCTAAATTCACTTCAAATAATAGTATCTTCGCTGACCGAAACTCCTGCTTATATTTACATAAGCCATAAAACGAATAACAATGGAAACGATGAAAAAAATGTCCATGGTTGACTTAGTAAGTCAATATAAAAAAATACAAACTGAAATTGATACTGCCATTCATGATGTGGTAGTTTCATCGGCTTATATCAATGGCCCTGATGTTAAACATTTCGCTAAAGAATTAGAAGAATATCTCGATGTAAAACACGTGATTCCATGTGCCAATGGAACGGATGCTTTACAGATTGCCATGATGGCATTAAACTTTAAACCGGGAGATGAAATTATAACAGCTAGCTTTACCTATGTAGCAACTGCTGAAGTAATAGCTTTACTTCAACTCAAGCCCGTATTAGTAGATGTTGATCCCGATACCTTCGCAATAGATTGTGATGCTATTGAAAGAGCGATCACTCCAAAAACAGTGGCAATTGTTCCGGTACATTTATTCGGTCAATGCAGTAATATGCAACGAGTGATGGAAATTGCCAATGCCCGAAACTTATACGTTATAGAAGATACTGCACAAGCAATAGGTGCTGAGTATACTTTGTCGAATGGTACAACGATGAAAGCCGGAACCATTGGAACCATTGGAACTACCTCTTTTTTTCCTTCAAAAAATTTAGGTTGTATGGGCGATGGCGGTGCAATTTTTACTCAAAATGATGAATTAGCCCAACGCATTCGAATTATTGCTAACCATGGACAATCAGTTCAATATCACCATGATGATATTGGAGTAAATAGTAGATTAGATACCATGCAGGCTGCCATTTTAAGAATCAAACTTCGGCATTTAGATGATTATTGTGATGCTCGCCAACGAGCTGCGTCTTATTATGATCAAGCATTTGGAAAAAATCCGAAATTAAAAATCCCTACGCGTCAAGAACATTCAACCCATGTATTCCATCAATATACATTAGTATTAAGAGGTGTTTCCAGAACTGCTTTGCGCGAACATTTAGAAAGCAAAGGCATTCCGTCGATGATATATTACCCGATACCTTTACATATGCAAAAAGCTTATACAGATCCAAGGTATAAACACGGCGATTTTCCGGTAACCGAAGATTTATGCGCTCACGTGATTTCTTTACCTATGCATACTGAATTAACAAATGAAGACCTAGCCCATATTACTTCCAGCGTTTTAGAATTTGTAAATCGCTAATTGTAACTTTTGTTGGATTATTAAGTATAAACTAGGTAAATAATTAAAAACTAAAAAAATATGAACATTGCAGTAGTTGGTACCGGATATGTAGGATTAGTTACGGGAACTTGTTTCGCAGAAATGGGAAATCATGTTACCTGCGTCGATATTGATGCAAATAAAGTTGAGAAAATGCGCAACAGCATTATTCCAATTTACGAACCTCATTTGGACGTTCTTTTTGAAAGAAACATTAAACAAGGTCGTTTACAATTTACAACCAATTTGGAAGAAGCGGTAAAAGATGCCACTATCATTTTCCTAGCCCTTCCAACTCCTCCAGGAGAAGATGGCTCCGCTGACCTTTCTTATGTATTGGGAGTATCTGCTCAATTAGGTCGATTAATAAGAGACTATAAAATTGTAATTAACAAGAGCACGGTTCCTGTTGGCACCGCCGAAAAAGTTCGTGAAGCCATTGCAAAAACATGCACAGTACACTTTGATGTGATTTCAAATCCTGAATTCTTACGTGAAGGATATGCAGTGGATGATTTCATGAAACCAGATCGCGTTGTTATTGGAACACGTAGCGAAATGGCTAAAAAAGTAATGAGTGATTTATATGCTCCATTTGTACGTCAAGGAAATCCTATTTATTATATGGATGAGCGTTCTGCTGAATTAACAAAATATGCAGCCAATGCATTTTTAGCTACCAAAATCACTTTCATGAATGAGGTTTCTAACCTTTGCGAGAAAGTAGGTGCCAATGTAGATGCCATTCGTATTGGTATTGGTTCTGACTCTCGAATTGGAAAGCGTTTCTTATTTGCAGGAATTGGATACGGTGGATCTTGCTTCCCGAAAGATGTGCAAGCTCTTTATCGCACTTCACAAGACTACAATTACGATTTCAAAATTCTTTCTTCTGTGATGGAAGTTAACGAGACTCAAAAAACCGTTCTCGTTGAGAAATTAAAACAACATTTCGGTGGAAATTTAGCGGGTAAAAAATTCGCGGTTTGGGGTCTTGCCTTCAAACCAGATACGGATGATATTCGTGAGGCACCAGCATTATACATTATTCGTGATTTAATAGCTGCAGGTGCATCTGTTAGTGCTTTTGATCCGGAAGCAATGGAAAATGTGAAACGTACCATGGGTGAAGTAATTCATTATGCAAATGACCCTTATGAGGCTGCTCAAGGAGCTGACGCAATATTAATTGCAACCGAGTGGGCACTATTCCGTACTCCTGATTTCGACAAATTAAAAGATATCATGAAAGAAAAAGTGATATTTGATGGTCGTAACTTATACGACTTACAACGTATGGCAGAATTAGGTTTCCACTATAATAGCATGGGAAGAGAAACCGTTTCCCCTCAAATCCCCGCATTTTCTTAAAAAATTAAAAAACATCGGCTTGTATGTCAACTAAAAAAAGGATACTCATCACTGGAGCAGCAGGATTTCTAGGCTCTCATTTATGTGATCGATTTATTAAAGAAGGATACGATGTGGTTGGGATGGATAATCTCATCACAGGTGATTTGAAAAACATTGAACATCTTTTTAAGTTAAAAGAGTTTGAATTTTATCATCACGACGTAAGTAGATTTGTTCACGTTCCTGGACAAATTGATTATATCCTCCATTTTGCTTCTCCTGCAAGTCCGATAGATTATTTGAAAATTCCAATCCAAACGTTAAAAGTTGGATCGTTAGGTACCCATAACTTATTAGGATTTGCTCGTGTTAAAAATGCGCGAATTTTAGTGGCTTCCACCAGTGAAGTATATGGTGATCCAACAGTACATCCTCAAACAGAAAATTATTGGGGAAATGTAAATCCAATTGGACCGCGTGGTGTTTATGATGAAGCAAAACGGTTTCAGGAAGCTATTACCATGGCTTATCATACTTACCATAATGTAGAAACTCGTATCGTACGTATTTTTAATACGTACGGTCCACGTATGCGACTGAATGACGGACGTGTATTGCCTGCATTTATTGGACAAGCATTACGTGGAGAAGACTTAACCGTTTTCGGAGATGGATCACAAACGCGTTCATTCTGTTTTGTAGATGATCTAATAGAAGGAATCTATAGATTGTTACTAAGCGACTATGCTTATCCTGTTAACATTGGTAATCCACAAGAGATCACTATTCGCGAATTCGGCGAAGAGATTATCAAACTAACAGGTACAAATCAAAAGTTAATTACGCATCCGTTACCGCAGGACGATCCTAAACAACGTCGTCCAGATATTACGAAAGCACAAGAAATTCTAGGATGGGAACCAAAAATTAGTCGAGAAGTAGGCTTAAAAATTACTTACGATTACTTCAAAAGTTTACCAGCCGAAGAATTAAATAAAACAGAACATCGATTTGCATAGTTCTGTTTAACGAACAGAATTGGACACTCAAATTTCAATGTACTGATTTAACCATCTTAAATCAGTACATTGAAATTATTCATTACAGGAGAAAGATGAATCAACCGTTTTTTCTCCATCAAGACCGAATAAATTAAATGGATTACAGCGCTCACCCTTCTGCAGTAATTGATGAAGGATGTATCATAGGAAAAGGAACCAAGGTTTGGCACTTTAGTCATATTATGCCCAAATGTAAAATTGGAGAAAATTGCAATATTGGCCAAAATGTTGTGATCTCACCCGAGGTCATTATTGGTAACAATGTTAAAATTCAAAACAACGTTTCTATTTATACTGGCGTAACATGCGAAGATGATGTTTTCTTAGGTCCAAGCATGGTTTTTACGAATGTAAATAATCCGCGAAGCGCCATTAATCGCCGAGATCAATATTCAAAAACTGTAGTGAAGAAAGGTGCCTCTATTGGCGCAAATGCAACTATCGTTTGTGGCCATGATATTGGAAGATTTGCATTCATTGGAGCTGGTGCTGTCGTAACTAAAAATGTTCCTGACTATGCTTTAGTGGTAGGTAATCCTGCAAAGCAAATGGGTTGGATGAGTGAATATGGCCATCGATTGAAATTCGATGCAGATGGGTTTGCTACCTGTCCTGAGAGTAAGCAACCATATAAATTAAGTGCTAACCGAGTATGCCGTATTGATGCATGAGTAATTATCAAGATAAAAAAATCAAGTTCGCAGTAATCGGTTGTGGTCACATCGGAATGCGTCATGCTGAAATGATTCGTCGTAATGAAGAATCGGAATTGGTAGCTATATGCGACATTGTGCCGAAAAACGAATTGAAATTAGGCGAGTCGTCCGAAACTCCGTTTTATCTTTCTCCTGAAGAAATGATAGCCGCACATCCTGAAATTGATGTAGTAAACGTTTGTTCTCCAAACGGACTTCATGCAAAGCACTCTTTAATTGCATTAGAAAATCGAAAGCATGTGGTTTGTGAAAAACCTATGGCGCTCACCAAAGCAGATTGCGAAAACATAATTTACAAAGCCCTTCAAGTATCACGCACCGTTTTCGGTGTCATGCAAAACAGATACTCACCTCCTTCGGAATGGCTCAAAAGCGTAGTAGAAAATAAATTGATAGGAGAAATTTTTCTAGTGCAATTGAATTGTTTCTGGAATCGTGATGATCGCTATTATAAGAAAGGTGGATGGAAAGGGACCAGTGATTTAGATGGTGGAACTTTGTTTACTCAGTTTTCTCATTTCATCGACATCATGTATTGGGTGTTCGGTGATATCACCAATATTCAAGGTGTATTTTCCGATTTCAATCATCAAAAAACAACTTCTTTTGAAGACACTGGTATCGTAAATTTTAAATTTGTAAATGGAGGAATGGGTTCGATAAATTATTCTACCTCCGTATTCGATACTAATTTAGAAAGTAGTATTACCGTAATAGGAAGCAAAGGAAGTTTGAAGATCGGAGGCCAATACATGAATGAAGTAGAGTATTGTCATATAGAAGGATATACTTTACCAGAGTTAGCCCCTGTAAATCCTGCAAACGATTACGGCACCTACAAAGGTTCTGCAGCCAATCATCATTACATTATTGAGAATGTCATTGATACGTTAAAAGGCAGAACTGTCATGACCACAAATGCATTAGAAGGACTGAAAGTAGTCGACATCATAGAAAGAATTTATTCACTAAGAAAATTAAATAAACCGGAAATTCGCTACAGTAATGTATAATGATATTATAAATAAGAAAAAGAAATTAGCAGTCATTGGATTGGGTTATGTTGGCCTTCCGATTGCACTTGAATTTGCAAAAAAAGTTTCTGTTATTGGTTTTGACATCAATAAGGAGCGTGTAGAAATGATGCGTAAAAATATTGATCCCAGTGGTGAATTAGATCCCAGTTGCTTTGAAGGATGCGATATTCATTTTACCGATTCCATTGATGAGCTAAGAGAAGCTAACTTTTTCATTGTGGCTGTCCCTACTCCTATCGATGAGCATAAACTTCCCGATTTAAAACCTTTATTAGGCGCCACCAATTCCATTGGCAAGGCATTAAAAAAAGGAGATTATGTGGTGTATGAATCGACTGTTTATCCTGGCTGCACGGAAGAAGATTGTATTCCTGTTTTAGAAGAGATCTCAGGATTGAAATTCAAAGAAGACTTCAAGGTGGGTTATTCTCCTGAACGAATTAATCCGGGCGATAAAGAACATACCATTTCTAAAATCACGAAAGTGGTTTCAGGATGTGATGCAGAGTCGCTTGAGGAAATTGCAAAGATGTATGAGGTGGTGGTTACCGCAGGGGTTTTTAAAGCAAGCACCATTAAGGTTGCTGAGGCGGCAAAGATCATTGAGAATACACAACGTGATGTGAACATCGCTTTGATGAACGAGCTGAGTATAATTTTCAATAAAATGGGAATTAACACGTACGAAGTACTTGAAGCCTCTAGAACAAAATGGAATTTCCTTCCGTTTATGCCGGGTTTAGTGGGCGGACATTGCATTGGTGTTGATCCCTATTACCTTACTTATAAAGCACAAGAATTAGGTTATCATAGTCAAGTAATAAATTCTGGACGTTATGTTAACGATAGCATGGGATTTTATGTAGCCAAGCAAACCGTAAAAAAGTTAATTGCCATGGGCAAGGATCTTAACAAATGCAAAGTGTTGGTGATGGGCGCTACCTTTAAAGAAGACGTAGAAGATATTCGTAATTCCAAAGTATCGGATGTAATTAACGAATTCAAATCCTATGGTGTAAATGTAGATGTTATTGATCCTCGCGCTAACAGCGATGAATTGAAAGAAGAGTACGGTTATGAATTGACAACGCAACTGACCAATGATTACGATGCTATTGTGGTTGCAGTAAATCACAAAGAATATAAATCACTGGTTGAAGCTGATTTTAAAAAAATGGCCAAACCAGAGGCTTTAATTGTTGATTTAAAAGGGATTCTTAACGGAAAGATAAAAGATTTAAAGTATTGGAGTTTATAATGAACCTCCGTAGGAATTTCTGCGTATAAATACGAAAAAGCAGACATGACAAAAAAACCAGGCATTCTCGTTACCGGCGGAACCGGATATATCGGATCACATACCGTTGTTGAATTAATTGAACAAGGTTATGATGTATTTGTTATTGATAATCTCAGTAATTCTCACGCAGAAGTTATCGATTCTATTGAAGCCATTACAGGCACACGTCCTGGATATGGAAATATCGATTTGAACAATAAAAGTGCTGTTCAAGAATTTTTACGTATCCACAAGGTAGAAGCCATCATTCATTTTGCAGCCTTTAAAGCAGTTGGTGAGAGCGTGGAGAAGCCTATAGAATACTACAGAAACAATTTAGTTTCACTTTTAAACTTGATCGAAATCTGCAAAGAAAATAAAATCAAGAATTTTGTTTTCTCTTCTTCTTGCTCTGTATATGGTGAGCCCGATTATTTGCCGATTGATGAATTTGCTCCAGTTAAACCAGCGCAGTGTCCATACGCCAACACGAAAAAAATTGGAGAAGATATTTTAAGAGACACCTCGTTGGTAAACGAATTACAAGTTATTTCGCTCCGTTATTTCAATCCAGTAGGTGCACATCCCTCTGCAAAGATTGGAGAATATCCAGTGGGACCTCCCTTGAATCTTTTCCCTATCGTTACACAAACTGCTATTGGAAAGCGCGAACAAATGAAAGTTTTTGGAACCGATTACAATACTCCTGATGGAAGTTGTATTCGTGATTATATTCACGTAGTAGACGTAGCGCGCGCCCATGTTGTGGCTATCGAAAGAATGCTAAATGCTAAAACCAAAAACAAATACGAACTTTTTAATTTAGGGACAGGAAATGGATTGTCGGTGCTAGAAATCATCAAAACATTTGAAGCTGTAACCGGAGTAAAAGTGAATTATGAATGTGTGCCAAGAAGAAGTGGTGATGTAGAAAAGGTGTATGCCGATACCAAATATGCCAATACCGAGTTAGGCTGGAAAACAACTCATAGCCTAGAAAACATGATTACATCTGCATGGGCATGGGAACAAGTCCTGCAAAAAAAATCAATGGCGACAAGTAAATAATTTTATAAATAAAATCTTAAATATAGGTATCTGTAAAAGATCATTGAATTCAACCCACAAATTTTTTCAATAGAAATTCATCCCAATGAAAACAGACATGAATAAAAAACATATTCTTATCACGGGTGGAGCAGGATTTATTGGCTCACACGTAGTACGCCGTTTTGTAAAAAACTATCCGGAGTATACTATTGTCAATTTAGACAAATTAACTTACGCAGGTAATTTGGCGAACTTGCGCGATGTTGAAAATGCAAGCAATTATCGATTTGTCAAAGGCGATATATGTGATGCTACATTTCTTCAAGAATTATTTTCGACTTATCATTTCGATGGTATTGTCCATTTGGCAGCAGAGTCACACGTAGATAGAAGCATTAGTAATCCGATGGAATTCATCATGACCAATGTGGTGGGAACTGTAAACTTGCTAAATGCGGCTCGTGAGAGTTGGTCCCGATTGCTGCCGGGAGGCGATTTTGAAAACAAACGATTCTATCACATCAGCACGGATGAAGTATACGGATCGCTGGGAGAAACAGGATTCTTCACGGAAGAAACTAAATATGATCCACACTCCCCCTACTCTGCTTCCAAAGCAAGTTCAGATCATATGGTTCGTGCTTATCACGATACGTATGGATTACCCGTGGTGATTTCAAATTGCTCTAACAATTACGGATCCTTTCATTTCCCTGAGAAATTGATTCCACTTGCCATCAATAATATTTGCAATAACAAACCCGTACCGGTTTATGGTAAGGGAGAAAATATTCGCGATTGGTTATTTGTCGAAGATCATGCGGTGGCCATTGATGTTATTTACCATTACGGAAAAAATGGCGAAACCTATAACATCGGCGGACATAACGAATGGAAAAATATTGATCTCATTCAATTACTTTGTAAAATTCTCGACCGTAAATTAGGACGATCAGAAGGCACATCGGCACAATTAATTACTTATGTAAAAGATCGCGCCGGGCACGACTTACGATATGCCATTGACTCCTCAAAATTACAAAGAGAGTTAGGATGGAAACCATCGTTGCAGTTTGAAGAAGGATTAGAAAAAACGGTGGATTGGTATCTTGCCAATAAAAAATGGATGGATGAAGTTACCTCCGGCGAATACCAAAATTACTATCAGAATCAATACGATTTGAGATAAGTAAACAAACTAAAATAGAAACCCATTTCGGTTCTTCTAGTCGAGAAAATGGACGTTTCATCTTCTCCTCACTAACTAAAAGTTTTTTATCTTACTTTTGCTCTTCACTCTATGACAGCTACCAGTTTATATAATCGTATTTATCATTCCGATGCCATCAAAGACGCCCGTGTATTAGTGAGCGGAGGAGCTGGTTTTATTGGATCTAATATTGTCGAATATTTAATTCATCATGGTGCTGCAAAAGTTAGAGTATTGGATAATCTTAGCAATGGTTTCCAACGCAATTTAGAGCCTTTTCTAAACCTTCCCAACTTTGAATTCATGGAAGGCGATATTACCAACCCGGTGGATTGTGAACGAGCATGCAAAGGGATGAATTTGTTAACGCATCAGGCTGCTTTAGGCTCGGTGCCAAGATCTATCAAAAATCCAATTGCCACGAGTGATGCCAATACCACAGGATTTATCAATATGCTCATTGCAGCACGTGACAATGGAGTAAATAGAGTGGTTTATGCCAGTTCCAGTTCGGTCTATGGCGATTCGACCATCTCCCCGAAAAAAGAAGGAAATTTAGGAAGACCACTTTCTCCTTATGCGGTTTCCAAATTAACCAATGAATTATATGCCTCTGTTTTTGCTATGCATTACGGAATGGAGATTGTGGGACTGCGTTACTTCAATGTATTTGGTCCTAATCAAGATCCCAACGGCCCCTATGCTGCAGCGATTCCATTATTCATGAACTCGCTACTTTTTGGAAAAGATGCTGTGATTTATGGAGATGGGGAACAAACCCGCGACTTCACTTTTGTGGAAAACGCGGTACAAGCAAACATCAGGGCTCTATTTACGACGAATACAGAAGCCTTCAACAAAGTTTACAATGTGGCTGTTGGAGAGAGTGTTTCGGTCAACAAACTCTATAAAATCATTGGTGATTTGTCTGGAAACGATAAAAAGCCATCCTATGCCCCCGAGCGAAAGGGAGATATAAAAAATTCACTGGCCGACATTTCTATGGCAAAGAATTTGCTAGGCTACGAACCTAATTACCTCTGCCGTGAAGGTTTGGATATAACGGTAGCGTGGTTCCGAAAAGCATTCGCTCATGTTTAAAACTCTATTAAATAAATTTTCTAGATCGCAGGAAATTGAGCCCATAAATTTGGCTGGGTTAAATGCAGATATGCATTCACATTTGATTCCAGGGATTGATGACGGTGCGAAGACCGTTGAAGAAAGTATAGAGCTCATTCGTATTTTGCATGGATTGGGTTATTCTAAATTAATTACCACACCGCATATCATGAGTGATTATTTTAGAAACACTCCTGAAAATATTAACGAAGGATTAGCTCTTGTTCGTGCTGCTTTAAAAGCAGAAAATATCCCGGTAGAAATTAGTGCAGCTGCCGAATACTATATCGACGATGGATTTATTCGCAAATTGGAAGAAGAGAAATTATTAACCATAGGCGATAATTATTTACTCACTGAAGTTTCATATATCAATCCACCCGACAATGTAGAACAGGTTTTTTTTAGAGCAATGGTATTAGGCTACAAACCTATTTTAGCTCACCCTGAACGTTATCCTTTTTGGTACCGTACTCCTGAGCAATACATGAGGTTTTACGAGATGGGTGTCACATTACAACTGAACATGAATTCGCTGGCTGGTTATTATGGTCCTGACGCTAAAAAGATTGGAGAGAAGTTGATCGACATGGGCATTATTGGTGCTTTAGGTACCGACATGCATCACCTGAAACATGCTGCTGCCATGCAACAAGTAGTTAAAGAAAAATATCTCCAGAAAATTCTGGATATGCCTTTGTTGAATAGGGAACTTTAGATATATCATTCCCCATAGTGAACTGAATTCATTACTTTAAAATTGCTTTTCGATCAACTAAAAAACCCTCTGTGACCTCCGTGAAAATCTCTGCGTTCTTTGTGGTAAAAGACAAACTCAAATAGACATTAAGTCATTATCCTTTATAGAAATACAAATTCATACTTTTACTAGAAATTCTACAACCAAAATAAACTATCGTTCACCACAGAGAACACAAAGTTGACACAGAGGGACACAGAGGATTCAATTTAAAAAATTGTATATCGATCTACTAAAAACCAATCGCGACCTGTATGAAATTTCAGCGTGTTTTGAGATAAAAGACTAACTAATCTAACAAATTTTAATTTCACATTACACTTCATGATTTTTTTCTATATTTAATCCAAATAAAAATGAGATGGATTCACATTTAATTAAGCTATGCAAGTACAATGTTTGGGCAAACGACCGTATTTGCACTTGGATAAAAAAAGCAGATCTGAAAGTTGACGAAGAGTTAAAGAGCAGCTTTCCCAGCATTCGAAAAACATTGTATCATTTATGGGACGCGCAATTCATTTGGCTAGCACGCTTAAATGGAGAATCGACTAACACTTGGCCCAGCCATTCATTTAAAGGGAATTTAGACGAAGCTATAGCTGGATTACAACAAAACTCCTTGGCACTTTCTTCGCATATCGAACAACTAAATGAAAGTGAATATCAGCGACAGGTTGAATTCAAATCCATCGATGGCACCTCTTACTTCAACAGTGTGGAAGAAATTATAACACATGTGATCAATCACAGTACTTATCACCGCGGACAATTAATAACGTTGCTGCGTACGGTTGGATTTACAACAGTGGACAGCACTGATTTTATTCGGTATTTGAGGTCGAAGGAAAAAGCGGATTAGTATTGAATTTATTCGAATTCCTATTGCCAGTCAACAAATCCTAAATGTAAGATTTTGTCTGGAATAGTTTGATTTTTTTAAGTAAAACAAGCTGAATTCAGGATTTATCCTCGCATTTTCAACTTTTGAACCTATTCGTGTGAAAAAAAAATTATCACTTAATGTAAGTTTAATGAGAATATAGACAATTTCTTAAAACTGTGGATCGTAATTTGCCGTATATAGTTATACAAACCACCCACTATGAAAGGAAACGAATTGGAATTGCATCTCAACAAAACAGCGAAATTTGAATTAATTAATGGCGCAGTAAAATACGGGATCATCGACAAACAAATTGACAGTAATTATTTAAGAAGCGACTACTACTTTATTTCACTACAAAATCTTAATATTTTTCGCCGGGCGGTTTCCACTCGAAACTATGAATTCTGCAAATCATTAATGGAAAAAATTAATGTGAAATTTATTAAAGCCGTTACTCCCATTTAAGGAAACATAAATTACAAAACAATCTTCACTTCCATTTATTTTTTCTATAAAAAAGGAAACATTGTACCTTTTTTTGAATAAATATCTTTGAACTATTTCTACAATAGTTATCCTCTTACTGTTACTTTTATTCTTAAACAATCACTTTCGTTAATATAAAGGTATTCCAGTTTGGGAATACAACTTATGCCTTAAAAACAAATACATCGAAGCGAATAAAGCTTGATTCGCACATTTTAAATTAGTACTATTGTTTTTGTAGAATTAGTACTATTGCTTTATTAGAAATATCTGATCATCATTAGATCTTGTTATTTTCTAACTCATTGTTATTCAATCCTATTTTTTCATCTATTTGACCCAACTTATAAGTTTACTTTATCGTGTATTATCAATATGGACGTTAGTCTTGAGTTAATCACCGCTTGCAGAAAGAAAGAGCGAAAAGCTCAATTTGAGTTATATCGGTTAACTTACAGCTACTTAATGGCTATATGTAGACGATATTCTAATAACTCTTCAGATGCTGACGTACTCTTAAACCAAGGATTTTTAAAAATATTAAACAACCTCAACAAATATCAAACTAAAATACCATTTGGCTTGTGGATAAGGCGAGTGATGATCAATGTTACTATTGATGAATTCAGGAAAAGAAAACGCGATTTAAGAATGGTAGACTATGTAGACAACTATGATTTGACACATGAAACTCCAATCACCAATGACGTCATCATGCAAATGAATTTAGATTCAATTTACTACTCATTAGATCAACTTCCACCATCCAGTAGAAATGTATTTAACCTTTTTGTGATCGACGGGTATAGTCATAAAGAAATTGCAATTTTACTAAACATATCAGAGGGCACATCTAAATGGCATGTGAATTTTGCAAGAGTAAAACTTAAAGAAATAATAATGGCAAGTAATAATTCCACCATTTATAAAAAAGCAATATGATTGATGATAATGAATTTGATGAGGCCTTGAGAAAAAAACTCTCAGAAAGTTCCATTTCTTATTCTGAGGATAAATGGCTTCAAACAGAAAAATTAATAATAATACAAGAAAAGAAAAAAAGGCGCATTATCTTCTTTTTCCTTTCTACGATATTCATTCTATTCACTTTTGTTCTTTACAAATCAGGAAGCGAATTCAAACCAAACAAACAAAGAACAGAAGTTTTGAAAGAAAAAATGATTACAAACGAAATCCAGAATGCCGATGTGGAAAATACACCAACTTCTAAAATAATTCAACCAAAAGAAATAAAGGTTCTGTCGAATAGAAATAGCAATTCTCTTCCCAAAAGACCCATTCACAAAAAAGCGAATCGTTCAAACAAAACAATAACTATTGACAACTCCAATAGTACAGCGTACAATCCAAACAATACGGCTTCATCATCAAACATCAATTTTTCTTCTCAGCAAATATTAACTCAAGACACATCTAATCCACTGCAAAATGATTCGACAAATGTGTCGGAAATCCAGCCTTCACCAAGTATAGCCACTGCTAATGAATGGGATGTTGATACAATAGCTTTAATCAAACAAGAATTTTTAGACCCGTCTAATCTTAAAAATAATTCGACGAATATAATAAACACAAAAGCAGATTCAGTTAAAACGAAAATTATCGATACAAATAAGCGAAAATTAAAATTCTATATTCAAATAGGAATGTCCATGAACTCTACCTTTCAAACCAGAGCGGATGGTGATTTATTAAACTCTATAGATCCGGTTGTAGGCATCGGAGTAAAATACTTGCTTAACGATGACTTTCAAATTGACATAGGTCTACAATACACTTCTCTTTCTGGGTTTCACCAATCAAAACAAGTGGAAGATATTGAATATGGTTTTGGGTTTAATAAGCAGGTTTCGATTTTATCTACAAAAAAACTTCACGCCGTAGAAGCACCTATTTCTATTCATTTCAAATTAAATCCCAAATACTCGCTTCAAACAGGAATCAATGCACATTACAATTTTTTATCCAGCGGTTCGCTTCAAACTTATGAAGAAAATAATAGTGGCAAATTCAATAATAATCTAAAAAATGCTGTAGGTTATAAAGATGAGTTCAATAAATTTGATATACAACCACTTTTGGGAAT
>JBJXGU010000012.1:0-11919 GCA_046160245.1 Bacteroidia bacterium | reverse complement strand
CCATCGGTGCCTACTTTCATAGCGCAACGTTCTTGTTGAATCGTAAACTTCTTAAACTGAAAAACCGATGCTGGCATATATTTTTCCTCTAATACCGACGCTAATTAAAATAGTCCAATGAATATACGTATCTCTTCGGTTTGTCCTTTGTAGCATTGAAAAGAAGCTATGCGGGTCGGCATTATACGATAAATTTATTGGGTTAGAATAATATTGTAATTGGTATAACAAATATAAAAAAAGCGACGAGCTTGTACAATTAAAGTTTTTTAGCCTTTAAATAATTCATGAACTTTTATACCAAAAAATGAAAAAAAGGACATCAAAACGGAACATTACATAACAACAAGGAAGAGTCGATTTGGGTTAAAAACGTTTCTAAAATAAGGTTCAAATGTTTCCTCATAAAAATTTGAGAACTGATTATCAGTATCTTATCTTATCAGATAGTACTTTGTGTTGCATAGTACCTTAAAACATATTATGTTTGCAGTGTCATTAAATAACAGCATGGGTTGATGATCACGACACATGCTTAAAACCAGCAACAAAATGAGCAATCTCGAAAATACACAAGCCCAGATGCGGAGAGGCGTATTAGAGTTTTGCATCTTGAGCATCATAGGCCAAGGAGAAGTTTATCCTTCGGATATCATAGCGAAGATGAAAGATGCAAAATTGATGGTCGTTGAAGGAACATTATATCCTTTACTCACTCGATTAAAAAATCAAGGACTATTAGCATACACCTGGAAAGAAAGTTCTTCAGGTCCGCCCCGAAAATATTACACCTTAACGCCGATCGGCGAACAATTTACTTCCGAACTTCGCATTACATGGCAAGAGCTAGTCGATGCGGTTAATCAAACAACTTCTAACAACCCTATATCATGAACAAGACGGTAACTGTAAATATTGGAGGCATGGTCTTCCATATTGAAGAACAAGCTTACGACCAGTTAAAGAAATATCTCGAAGCGATTCGTGGTTACTTTACCACTTCAGATGGTCGTGATGAAATCATACAAGACATTGAATCTCGCGTTGCGGAAATGTTTACTGAGCGTATTGGAACAAGCAGGCAAGTAGTGATTGCATCTGATGTAGAACATGTAATTAATACCATGGGTCGACCAGAGCAAGTAGCTGGAGCTGACGAAGAAACTTCTGAAAAAAAATCATCGTTTAATGCTGCAGGATCTACTTCTGAAGGCCGCGGATACCGTCGACTCTATCGCGATCCGGATGATAAAGTGGTAGGTGGCGTATGTAGTGGTATTAGTCATTACATAGGCATCGATCCGATTTGGTTACGTCTAATTTTCGCCATTGCATTCTTTGTGATGGGTACAGGTCTTCTACTTTATATACTCTTATTAGTTATTGTTCCAAAAGCGAAAACTACATCTGAGAAATTAGAGATGAAAGGTCAAGCGGTGAACATTGACAACATCAAAAAAACAATTGAAGAAGAGGTTGAAGATATTAAATCACGCATCTCCGGAAAAGGAAGCTCAAGAGGAGGCAGCAGCAGAATAGCAAATTTTTTTGAGGCCATCGGAGCTATCATCGTAGCTGCTATTAAGTTCTTCGTTGGCTTTATCGGTGTAATAATAGCAATTGTACTCATCGCATTACTCTTTGCGTTGTTCGTTACACTTTTAGGAATGTCAGGTGTAATTGGTGATGAATCGCTACCCATCTTCCTTACTAAATTCTTCCTTGAATCATGGCAAATAAATACAGGAATGTTAGCGATAGCTTTGGTAGTCGGAATTCCATTGATTGTAATCCTATACAGAATAGCTCGATCCTTATTCAAATTCAAAAGTGAATCGAAGTTGTTTAATTATTCAACAGGTATCCTGTGGATCGTTGGAATGCTTCTTACTATATGGTTAGGTATCAATATTTCATCTCAGTTCAGAAACAGCAATACCGATCGAATTGTAATCCCTATCGTTCAACCGCAAAGCAACACCTTATATTTAGCTGCCATGGATGAAACTTATAGTCGAATGGAAGACTATGATAGCGACAACCTCAATTGGGATACCGATTCATGGGGAATTAATTCAGACCAAGACTCGGTAAGTTATGACGATGTTGAGTTAACAGTACAACGTGCTGAAGGAAATGAATTCGAGTTGGTAAGAATAACAACGAGCAGAGGTACTAATCGCAAAAACGCAGAATTAAATTCACGGAAAATTGTATATCCAATACTTCAAAAGGATTCCATCATTCATTTCGCTAAAAGTTACATTATTCCTCAAGGGGTAAGATACAGAGGACAGAAAATTCGATTAATCCTAAAAGTTCCTGAAGGAAAAAGTGTATTCTTAGGACAAGAAATAGAAGATGTAATTTACGATATCAAAAACGTAACCAATACTTGGGACAATGATATGGTAGGACATACCTGGACAATGACTTCACGAGGATTAGAATGTTTGAACTGCAATTTAGATGAATCCACTTCCATCAACTACAACTACAGCGGTGACAACGACGAATTCGAGAACAGCAACGACAAAGACAACAACGTAAAAGTGAGAGTAAACGGAAAAAACATTGATATCAATTCTGATGAAGATACCATCAACTGGGATAACAAAGATGTGAAGATTAAGATCAATGGAAATGGTGTAGTTATCGATGCGAAGGAAAAGAAGTAATTAATACCAAATACATGCGAAAGAAGAATATGGATTAGTCCTCTTCTTAAAACGAATAAAGAAAAAGGATGCGATGATCGCATCCTTTTTTCTTTTATAACATTTCCTTAACAATTAAGGTAATTTTCAGAGAGCAAACATCACATCAATCACTTTTAATGTTTCAGTACTTACAAATGACGCTTGGTAATTTTTCGCTTGGCAATACTTATATAGAGATGCATCTTTGTATCATCAAAAGAAATAAAAAATAATTTTTGAATTCCTTGTAACAAAATCTGGCGTTCAATCATCACAGCTAAACAAACACATTAAAAAATTAAATTAAACTTTAAATTAAAAAAAATGAAAACAGCCTATTCTTTATTCCGCCGCTCGTTCGCCGCCATCGCGGTTACCATGGGACTTCTTTTTGCAAGCTCTAGCAGCTTTGCACAAAGCAACACAGACATCAGCAGTGATGTAAAAGCACAAGTAATAGAACTAAACAAAGACATTGAGAAAGCAGTTCTTAAAAAAGACTATTCATCCATTGTAGATCTGTATACAGATGACGCAACCATTATGATTCCTGGAGGCAAAAAAATCACAGGAAGAAAAGAGATTGCAGAATACTGGCTTAGCATGATGCAAGTAAAATCAATGAAATCTGAAATTGTTGAGTTAGGTGGAAATTCAAAAATGATTTATCAAATCGGTAAATGGACCATCACCAAAATGGAAAATGGAGTTGAAAAAAACATTACAACCGATGTAGTACTCATTTGGAAAAGAGAAAACAACTACAGTTATAAAATTCAATTAAACAGTTCGAATAATCCTGTGGCTTACCAAGGAAAAGCAGGAGAACCCTTTGAAGCTGTTCAACCATAAACAAAACACCACTGCTTAGTACATAAACGAAGCACTACACATACTGCTTCGTTAAATAAACTAAGTAGTTCAAGTATTACTTCGTTAAATAAACTACTCAGCACAAGTTCAACTTCTTCACGAACTTCGCAGTAAACATACTGCTTCGTTAAATAAACTACTCAGCACAAGTTCAACTTCTTCACGAACTTCGCAGTAAACATTAAGTTTTTCATATAAGTTAATTAGGTTAGGTAGAAGGTCTCCCAAAGTTCGGGAGGCCTTTGTTTTTTATGAGCTCCGCTCCTACTTTAAAAAAACCTTATCGTCTATTCCCTTGTTAATTTTATAATTTGAAAAACTAATAATGATTCTACCGGGCTTTTGGGGCTTGTTTTTATCCTCTTGCGTGGTTTTGGAATTAATATCTGCAGAAATAGCCTTCGGAATTTTAAAACGCTTTACATCGACAGTAAAGATGGTTTTGTCGGGTAATGCGAGCGTTTTCCATGTCCCATAAAAATATTCGATGAGTACCGTTCCATTGGTTTTTGTAGTTAATTGTGATTTAACTATTAGACCTTGTGCTACATCAACCCATAATTTCGCCAATACCAAATCACTGGTATCGGAAATAGGAATAACATTAACAATGGTAGTAGAGACTCCGTTCAAATTTTCAGCACCAGAAACAAATGCCATAAAATTATTCTCGTTATTCAACAAAGTAAAAAGCTGATCGAAGTTTTGTTTTGGCAATATGGCAATTCCCTTCGATTCTACATGAAACTTACTCGGTGACTTGTAGAATACTTTTGCTTTCTGTGGTAAAATCTTTAGAAATGAAATGCGTGCGTCAATCACCGCATCCACTTGATAATCGCGCACCTTATTAAATTTCTCAGTTACACCTTTTAGCAGCTTTAATGCTTCTGGTGAACTTTGACCTTGTGCCCATAAGCCCATCAACACAAAAAGAAATAATAAAGATCCTTTTTTCATTAGCTTAAAATATCTTTTTTGCGAAATGAATACCATGCAATAAATAAAAACAAAATAATATGTCCAAAGAGCATCATTATTGAATTATATATTAAAGGATAATCGAGTTCCTGATCAAACATATTGCGCCAAATCACCATGTGCGTAGTGAAAAGAAAGGGCTTTATTTTTTCGAACAACGGGATATCCATCGAACCAACAATGGTAAATAAAATAATGACGGCCATGGTAGAGATGATGGGACCAATGGAGTTTTCGGAATAACACGAAAGTAAGAGTGAAAAGCTGGCGACCACCAATAAACTGATAAAAGCTATACCTAATCCAGCAAAGAAACGCCACAAAGTATCATCGGCCGGAATAATGGTGATGGTCTCACTTTTCAGTACGATTAAATCTCCTGGCCCAAAGATAAGCAGGCCGATACCGAGTGAAACAAGTCCCAACCAAACCAGCAATATAAAAACGTACACAGCGCCTGCGAAAAATTTGGAAAACAAAAGTGAAGTTCTCGATAACGGACGAGTCATGAGCAAACGAATAGTCCCCATCGCTGCTTCGCCTGAAATTAAATCACCAGTAACCAAGGCGACAAGTAAGGGAATTTGGATAATAAGGGTTTGTAGGATGATAAAACAAACCAAGTTCCCGTTCAGAATTTTGCCTTCGATATTAAATGCCGATTCCAAGGGACCGGTAATAAAACTGATATAATTGAGTCCATCCACGTACATGGCCACGTGTATTAAGCTGACAATAATAGCAATAGCCACAAATCCGATATAGCTTCGGGGTTTTGCGAATATTTTGACGAGTTCAGTTTGGGTATTTCTCCACATTAGGAAAGGGTACTAAATTCATTTTTTCTAAAAATATTGAAAACAATACAATTCACAAGCCTTCGTTAAAAAAAGTATTGCACCTTGCTTCCATTTAAAATATAGACTGCTACCTTTAACCCATGAAAAAGTTCTATCAGAACCGTGTGCCGTCTTGGTTAAAAAACAAATACTCGTTAACGATTATTGCTTTTATTATTTGGGTTGGCTTTTTTGACCGCAATGATATATTCTCTCAATATTCCTATCGTCAGGAATTAAAAAAATTACAAGATGATAAAGCATATTACTATGCTGAAATTGAAAAGAACAAAATTGACATGGAGGAACTTACTTCCGATCCGGAGCATTTAGAAAAATATGCACGCGAACATTACCTCATGAAACGCGACAATGAAGATGTATTTTTAATTGTTAGAGACAGTTCGGAAGTTAAGAAGTAAAATCATCCTACATATAATAAAGATCGATTTCTTAAATATACTGTTTTGGCTCAGCCAACAAAATATACATTAAGTATTTTAGATCGGCATTATTCAATTATATTTATTGGGCGAGAATAAAATTGTAGCAACATTACTATTCAAGCCTCTCCTCCTTCGCGAGGCTTCGCGACTCCTCTCCACCCTCTCCTGAAGGCGAGGATAAAAAAGGCGAGGAGGAATTTGTTTATTGGTAAATTATGTTTTTAGAATTCAAAATTGACATTAGATATTAAAGGACAATTCGCTTAAGCAAAAGCGATACAACAAAAAATAGTACATCAGACTTCTTCTACTTATTGTCTAAAAAACTAAGCAGCTTTTTTACATCCCCGTATACTCACCAAAAACCTCACGCATCACATCTGATATTTCACCTAAGGTTGCATATTCTTCTACGGCAGCTAAGATGAATGGCATTAAATTATCGGTTCCTTTGGCTGCAACTTTTAAAGCACTCAAACAAGACTGAACATTTTCATTATTTCGATTCTTTTTCAGCAATGCTAATTTCTCTGACTGCACTTTTCGGATACTATCATTGATGGTCATCAAATCAACTTTATGTTGATCCTTTGCTGTGAATTTATTTACACCTACAATAATTTTTTGAGTCGATTCAATATCTTTTTGATAGCGGTAAGCGGAATCGGCAATTTCCTTTTGTATAAATCCTTGTTCAATGGCAGCAACAGCTCCGCCCATTTCATCGATACGATGAATATATTCCCAGGCTTTACTTTCCACTTCATCCGTTAATGCTTCCACAAAATAACTACCACCGAGAGGATCTACTGTTTGAGGCACCCCACTTTCGTAAGCAACGATCTGTTGTGTACGCAATGCGATACTTGCCGCTTCTTCGGTAGGTAATGCTAGTGCTTCATCGAATCCATTCGTATGCAAACTTTGCGTTCCGCCCATCACAGCAGCTAATGCTTGAATGGTAACTCGAATAATATTATTGTGTGGTTGTTGTGCTGTTAAAGTAGATCCACCCGTTTGCGTATGAAAGCGCAACATCTGTGCACGTGGATCGGTGGCGCCCAAATCAGTAGTAATCTTCGCCCACATTCTGCGTGCTGCTCTGAATTTTGCTACTTCTTCAAACAAATTATTATGTGCGTTAAAGAAAAAGGACATCCGCTTAGCAAAAACATTAATGTCTAAATTCTTTTGTTGCGCTGCTAACAAATACGCTTTTCCATCTGCCAATGTGAATGCTAATTCTTGAACAGCATTGGCACCTGCTTCACGAATATGATAACCCGAAACAGAAATCGTATTCCACTTTGGAAGTTCCTTTGCGCAAAATGCAAAAATATCGGTGATGATGCGCATACTTTGTTTTGGTGGATAAATATAGGTTCCTCTGGCAGCGTATTCCTTTAATATATCATTCTGTATAGTCCCAGAAATATTCTTCAAATTCGCACCTTGTCTTTTTGCAAGTGCCATATACATACACAACAACACCGAAGCGGTAGAATTGATGGTCATGGAAGTAGTGATCTTTTCCAATTCAATACCATCAAATAGAACTTCCATATCGGCCAGAGAATCGATCGCAACACCTGCCTTACCTACTTCGCCTTCGGAGAGTACATGATCCGAATCATATCCAATTTGTGTGGGGAGATCAAAAGCGACAGAGAGTCCGGTAGTACCTTGCTTCAACAAAAAATGATAACGTTCATTACTTTCTTCAGCAGTAGAAAATCCAGCATACTGTCGCATGGTCCACAATTTTCCGCGATACATATCGGGTTGTACGCCTCGTGTGTATGGGAATTCGCCTGCATCTTCAGTGATAACTTTCTGCTCACTATAAATACGATTAATTTCTATTCCAGCATCAGTGAAATGCCCTTTACTCACTTCTTTTTCCTTCGACATTCGTATTGAATTTATAATAATTGAGCTACTTCTGCTTTCAAAATATTTAATGCTCGTTGCGTGGGATGTTCATCCTTATCGATGATCGCATCAAAAATTTTCTTGCTCAGTTGATATGCGGGTGCTTCTCCATCTAATGAAGATGCAGCGGATATAACTTGTCGGGCGACTTCCTCTTTTGCATTACGAATCAAATTCCAAAGCGGCGGTGTAATATAAATTTGTTGTGCATAATTATGTTCAAACTCATCACGAATCATCGTTAGCATTCCTTGTTGAAATTCAAGCACTGTCATTCCAGGCTCATACTGATTAAGCAACATCACATTTGGAGAAATTCGTTCTAGGTAGATGGATAAACGTTCATAGGCTTGCAAACGAAGAGGCATCATTTCCTTTTGTTGAAGCGATTTTAGTTCCAACATCTTCAATGTAGTTTCACGTTGCAAAAAGCGACGCACTAAGAACCAAGTGGTAAAAAACACCATCAGTGAAGGCGCGAGATATACTAAGAAATCGATTAAACCTTGTGGGAAGTTCATATTTATTATTTGATGCAAATATCGCAATAAAATGGTAATACTTTCTATTTGGCAGCGTTAACCTTTTTGCGTCCCTGTGAAAATCCAATAAGCTTCCTTGGCTTCGCGATTAGATTAAATTTTATTCAATGAAACATATTGCTCGACATGAAAACGAATTATCGCCACATTAAAATTTTAGCCTCTCCCCCTACCCCCTCTCCAGAGGAGAGGGGCAAAAAAAATAAAATTCTCAAGTACACTTGTGTACTTGAATTGTCTAACTTATACTTTTCTTAACTATACGACCAACTCAATTATTTTAATGCTTACGGCACCCAAATGACGGGTTGATGGGATCGCATTTTGAGACACCATTATTTCTACTTCCTGCTTTGATAATTGAAACATAAAATGAGAAGGAAAACTTGACAGATTCCGCTTTACTTGTTCACGGAGCCTAATTGATTTAACCCCATAAAGAATTGCTAAGTCTCTATCTAGCATTACCTTTTCTTCCCTTAGCAAGTATATTTTATTCAAGAGATAATCCTCCGAAACAAAAGTTAAACTAATTTTTTTCTTCACCATTAGTATATCATTTTTCGTGGTATCGCAATTTGCGATACCTCATATTTAAATAAATTGGAATTTTTCTAATGACATATTCTCATTACAAAAACTTAGTTTTAAATTATTTTAATGGGTAGAAAAAAATGAACTCTACCCCAATTAACTCATGATTAAGAGGCAAATATAAGTCATTTCTCTAGATTCACTAAATCTCATTAAAAATTCAAATCCAACAATTTTTTACTTTACAAGTCAAAATCAACCTGAAAACATATCTGATTATATATTAATATATTAATTATCAATATCTTAGACAAAGAACCTTTTTTAATAGTTTTGCGTTCTATTAATCCCGACAGAATAGCGAAATGAATAACTTATCGCAACGCGTAAATCAATTAGAAGAATCGGCAACCATTGCCATGGCTCGTTTGAGTCGCGAATTACAAGAGCAAGGACATGATATTATCAGTTTGAGTTTAGGTGAACCAGACTTCACCACTCCAGACGATATTTGCGAAGCGGCCCGAGAGGCGATTGCAGGAGGATTTACGCACTATCCCCCTATTTCTGGATTTCCTGATTTGCGAAAAGCTATCGCTCAAAAATTCAAAAGAGAAAATAATTTAGAATATACTTCAGATCAAATTGTGGTTTCTACAGGTGCCAAGCAAAGTATTGCCAATGTAGTTTTAAGTGTGATTGATCCGGGTGATGAAGTAATTGTACCAGCGCCTTATTGGGTAAGTTATGCTCAAATTATTCAATTAGCGGGAGGTGTTCCAGTATTTATTCCGACTACAGTTGATACCGATTTCAAACCGACTACAAAGCAAATTCAAGATAAAATTACTGCAAAGACAAAACTTTTTATTTTTTCGAGTCCATGTAATCCAACGGGAACCATGTACACGAAAGAGGAACTTAAATCCATAGCAGAAACCTTACAACCACATTCAAAAATCTGGATTCTTTCCGATGAAATTTATGAGCATATTCATTTCGAAGCTAAACATGAAAGCATTGCACAATTTGATTTTATTAAAGAGCGTGTAATCATTGTAAATGGTGTTTCGAAAGGTCAGGCCATGACAGGATGGAGAATTGGTTTCATTGCAGCTTGCAAAGAAATTTCGAAAGCATGTGATAAAGTGCAAGGTCAATTTACCAGCGGTGCAAATTCCATTGCACAAAAAGCTGCAGTGAAAGCGGTATCTACCGATTGGTCGAATTATGATTTTATGCGTGTTTCCTTTTTGCGTAGAAGGGATTTAGTTTTAGGATTAATGAAAGATATTCCAGGATGGAAATTCAATAAACCGATGGGTGCTTTTTATGTTTTTCCAGATGTTACTTTTTTCTTTGGAAAATCAGATGGACAAACAACCATTCACAATGCGACTGATCTGTGTATGTATTTATTAAAAGATGCGAAAGTTTCTATGGTTACTGGAGAAGCATTTGGTGATATGAACTGTGTGCGATTAAGTTTTGCAACATCGGATGAGTTGTTGATTGAAGCAATGAGGAGGATAAAATTGAGTTTTGCCAAACTCAAATAAAAAGTTTTTTTTATTTCTATCAAATAAATACTTTGATTAATATTGATTATATTCTTCCTTATAACTTGTTACTTTCTTTTACGTGAAAAGAAAGTAACCAAAGAAAGCACGCCTTTTCAGAGTGAGTAACAGTGTGAGAGCGATTTTTTACAATTAGAATTCTTCGATCTGATATCTGTTTATCATTATGTTTTGCTGCCTGAGGCTCTCGAGGGCAGCAAAATCTCGGTTCGTCCCGAAGTTTCGGGATGGACGGCCTGCCCGCTGCTTCGGAGAAAGCTCTTTCCAAATTCTTACTTTTTTAGTCAGAGAATTATTTCTTGGATTTATTTTCTTCGATTTGCTATACTTAGCCTTACAACTTCATCATTCGATATTGATCAAAAGAATTTAATGGCTCCTTTTTCCGTCGGTCTTACAAGGGGCAAAAAAACAGTGTGAGATTGAGTGCGAGAGCGATTTGTTACATTTAGAATTCTTCGTTCTAATATCTGTTTCTCCCTCGATAGTACTCGTGGCTGTTTTGCTGCCTGAGGCTCTCGAGGGCAGCAACCCACACAATAAATTGCTTAATGAGAAATGAAGGCAATTCCCTGCGATTCATTACCTTTGCGGCTTGCTTACCGACTCGCATACATATACCACCGTAAAAGAACTTTTTGAAGCCTTTAACCAATTGAAAGTCATGGTTATTGGTGATGTAATGGTGGATGCTTATTTATGGGGTAAAGTGGATCGAATTTCACCAGAAGCTCCAGTTCCAATCGTTGCTATTTCGAAAAGGGAGAGTCGATTAGGAGGTGCCGCTAATGTAGCCATCAACATACAAACCATGGGAGCTACTCCTATTTTGTGTTCAGTGATTGGTGCAGATCGATCTGGTGAAGAGTTATTGCAACTCATGAAAGAGTTGGGGATGTTGGTAGATGGGATGGTTACTTCAACTGAGCGTGTTACCACCGTAAAGACACGTGTGATTGGAAATAATCACCAATTGCTTCGTGTAGATGATGAGGAAATTTCAGACATCAATTTAAGAGAACAAGAATTATTACTTGACAAAATAAAACTACTAATTGATCAGCAGAAACCAGACGTTGTTGTTTTTGAAGATTACGACAAAGGTGTTTTAAATGAAGTGTTAATCAAGAAAATTGTTACGGTATGTAAATCGAAAAATATTCCGACGGCAGTAGATCCGAAAAAGAAAAACTTTACGTCTTACCATGGTGTTAGTTTATTCAAACCAAATTTGGCGGAGTTAAAGTCAGGATTGAAAATTGACATTGACAAAACAGATGGTACACAATTGAAAAAAGTAACACAAGAATTTCAAGAGCAACAAGAAATTGAAATGTTGATGGTTACTTTGAGTGAAGCTGGTGTGTTTTATAATAAAGGAAATGATTCAGCCATTATTCCGGCTCATATTCGAAATATAAGTGATGTTTCAGGCGCAGGAGATACTGTAATTAGTGTTGCATCACTTTGTTTAGCATTACATTTAAAACCAT
>JBJXGU010000011.1:0-6490 GCA_046160245.1 Bacteroidia bacterium | reverse complement strand
GTTGTTGGTTCTCTTGATACAATTCCAGCAATACCACACATTTCAAATCATTTAAAAATAGCTTTTGTCTTTAGAACAGATCAAGGCTTCTGACCCTTCACGTAAGTAACTTTATTCTTAAGGCCATATCTAACAGTAGAACCAACAACCTGTCGCATCTTAAATTCCTTAAACCAATTCACCACTGTTTCTAGCCTTTGCGGATTATCGTAAGTTGGAGAAAACATATCAAAGGTATCGAGCACTACCCACTCACGAAGCGAATCCCTATCAAGTTGTCTTGGAATAGTGTGTTTTATGTCGCAAATGGGTAAAAATCGATTAATGATTCTCCCCAATCCCAGTCTGTCAAAAAAGTTATAACAGGAAATAAATCCATCCGCATTTCTTTCAATCCACGACAGCAATTTTTCATCACTCATCCTCCTAAAAAAAGGTCTTAGCAAATACTTAGCGTGAACCTTCGTGTACCATCCTCTTATGGGGTAGAAGTCTACGACCAACTCTCCCCCAGGTTTGACCATTTCCACAATGCATTGTACAGATTTTTTAAAATCTGGAGTATGCTGGAGTACTCCAAAACAAAAGACCTTATCAAACTGTGCTGGCGCAAATGGCAATTCATAGATACTTGCCTGGAAAAGATTGAAGCGATCATGAGGTCCGTTATTCCTGAAATTAGCCTCCACGGCATCCGAGTAGTCAACACTATAAAGTGTTGCATGGGTATGTTGCAATACAATTTGTGAGAACCGACCTGCGCCCGAGCCAACCTCTAATATATTTTGATTAGTTAAATCTTCTTTATCCCATCCTGTAACAGCAAAAAAACGTTCGCGGCTTTGTTGGGAACTTTGTTGAAAACGATCGATTTGTGTTCGTTCAAATTTATTCCATTGAAAACCAAAACTGGTTGTGTAATTGTCTCCGTTTACAAAACGGTACGCTCCTTTTTTTAGGAAGAAAGTATTTTCATCCTCATCCACCCAGTTATCCGAATGTAACGAAACGGTTTTTTTTGTAAGCGGGTTAATAATCGTAATCGCCATTGAACCTATTTACTTTTAAGAAAGACCTATTTTTTTTAATACAATCCAAAATCGCCTGTTAGAAATAATTTTTGGAAATTTTACAAAAGAATGTAGCCAGGTTTTAAAGGCTAATCTTTTTGAAGAAGGTAACAAGGCCAAATGCAAGGCCACATAAATGTCTAAATAGGAGTGAAACTGTTTAAGCTTTGCCCCGTATATGTTCATGAATACTTCATCTCGCTGAATAAAGTTCACAAGTTTTTCAATTCGTGTTATTAATCTAGCGGGTTCAAAACTGATCACACTGCGGGCATCATGATTTACAAGGGAAGCAGTGACCTGCGAAATAGTATAAATGGGATACCTCGCAGCAAGGCGTAACCATAACTCATAATCTTCAGAACCCGCAAGATCACGATCTTCGACAAAGCGATGCTGGGCTAAAATTTCACGCTTAATAAATACACCCAGGCAACTGAGAAAGTTACCCTCAATAAGTCTTGCATTAATTGGATTGTCAAGTTTTTTCCATCGCTGTAAGATCTTACCTGAATTATCAACCACGTTATAGCCCAAATGAAATATAGAAGGTTGATTTTCCAAAACACATGACATCGCCACTTCGAGGTGATCCACATGAAATAAATCATCCGAATCCAAAAAAGTAATGTAGCTGCCAATGGCCTTTTGTATTCCAAAATTACGAGCAGCTGCCCGCTCCCCATTTTCCTTCTTGAAGTATTGAATACGATCATCGTGAAAAGAACGGACAACTTCCTCTGTTCGATCAGAACTTCCATCGTCAATGATCAACAATTCAAGTTTTCTAAATCGCTGACTTAACACAGATTGAATGGTTTTTCCTAAAAATCCTGCTCGATTATAGGTAGGAACAATGACCGAAAAAAAAATATTATTCTCCAAGACGGGGTTTCGCTAAAACATTAAACTGATGCAAAGAACGAAATAGTTTAACATTCTCTGAGTAAGGAAGGAATTCTTCGTTGTATTCCCCTAATAGTTCGTAGCCCCACCCCAATAGTTTCGAAATGACACTGTCAGCAGAATGGCCTCGCTGTTGAAACCAGGCGGGGGTTATTTCCACATATAACCAAGGATGAAACTCTTTAATCACTTTTTCCGCTCCCGCCAAAACTTCAGGTTCGAAACCTTCAACATCAATTTTGATAAAATCAATTCGCGAAATTGTCAATGCCTCTACAATGTTGTTCAATCGATCAATTCTTGTTTTAATATTTTCCTTTCCGAGATTTTCCGGTGCCTGCGTAATAGCTCCTGCACCAGAATTTTTAGGATCGAACGTAAAACCAATTTCGCCAACTTCATTTCCCACCGCCAGTTGATGGCAAGAAACATATTGATCCAATTGAGGGTTTATGTCCAGATTCGATCGTAGCAATTGATAAACGTAAGGGTTTGGTTCAAATGCATGTATCTTGAATTGACTCAATCCGCTTTTCAATAGAGCCGCTGCCAGCACTAATGAAAATTGTCCACAGTTTGCTCCGATATCTAATATCACACAGTTATCCCTTGAGATAGAAACTGCTTGCCGCCATGAATTATCTGGCAAATCTGCATAAAGATGCCATTGCATGTAATCGGATCGATCAACTTTAAAGTGTGCTGAATGACGTACGATCTTTACAAACTTTCCGTGATCGTATTCTTCGGGCAAAGGTATCGCCCTTCTAAAAACAGGAAACGTTCTTCCCAAACTAACGCACCAATTTTCAAGACGAAAAAAAAGAATGACGTTATGTACTAATCGTGTTGAAAATTTCATAAGCGATAGAGAGACTGCAATTTCTGTAACACGTTACCAATAGCAAACTTCTGTATAACACTATGACGTCCTTCTTGAATGAGTCTTTGTCGCAAGAAAGTATCCTGTAACAAAAGGATCATACTCTCCTTGATTTCAACAGAGTTCTCGTAACTCACGACCATCGCGTTTTTCCTATGTTCAATAAAATCGCAGCCTATACCAGACAAAGTAAAAATAGAGGGCACCCCTACCGCAAGTGCCTCAACGTAAGTTTGACCAAATGCTTCACAATAAGCATCAATCGGCACATGAACATATAGATCGAAAAGCCTATACATGGAAGCACTTTCGGTCTCAAATAAAATCAGGGTGTAGCTCTTATCGGGTAGTTTTGAAAGTTGCATCTTGATCTCCCTCTCGTAATCACCCGTTGCGTTGGCCAAGACTAAATGTGCTTTGGGATAGGTCACCAAAAGTTCCCTAAAAGCTTCGATAGTGAATTGCACTCCTTTCCATTTTGTAAGTCGAGCTACCGCACCGATAACTGGATAAGTTTCGGGGATATTATGCCTCGTCCTCACGGAATTAATTTTAATGGAGTCGGTCTGCTCAAAATAATCCAAATCAAATCCATGTGGTATAAGGTGAATTTTTTTTTCTCTCACACCCTCCCATTTTATTAATATCTCCTTTAGGTTTTCGCACAATGCTATAATATCAGTTGAAAGAAAATTAATTATTTTATCCAAAAAAACTGATTTAGGAAAGTAGAGATGGTGAATAGATGCGTGATGACGTGTATAAATTCTTTTTTTGATTCGCAGACACCAGGCCGCTGTTAAGCCAATAAGATTAGCATAGTATAAATGAGTATGAACTACATCGGGTTTGTTTTTAAGCAGTATTGAAAATACCCTTATCCACGCTAGGAGTGCGTCTCCTTTCCCATCGAATGCAACAACATAATGAGGAATTGATGCTTCTTCAAGAAAAGTTATAAACGGAGTTTTACTTTTGCCCACTAAAATAAAATGCAATTCTACTTGTTGCCTATCAATACCAAGAGCGAACCATTCAAAAGTTAAGGCTTTTTGAATATCGGAAATCACATAAAAAACTTTTACAGGCATCAGATGTGACGTTCTGGATAAACCTCGGACGATGCAAAGGTGACGGCATCATAAAATTTATAACGCCATTCACGCGGTAATAAAACGAAAACATTGAAATGGTCTATTATTAAAATCCATAAACTAGACGCCAGAAATCGGTAAATTACTTTATGATAACCGCTTACTTTTCTCGGCCTAGGTGCAAATTCAGGATGAAGTTCATTGACGATTTTATTTGCAACTGCATATTGCCTTAATCTACTAATGTATGAACGACAAGTCTGAATTTCCTTATGAAATGCCAAGTTACCTTTATCAAAATAGATTGGAATGCCTAACTTGTGTGCACGAATAGCCAACTCTTTGTCTTCGGCATCACGCAATAATTCATCAAAGCCATTCAAATATTGAAACACAGACTTCCTTAAAGAGCAATTAGCGGCTGTCATAAATAAATTGTGCTTCTGCAACAACACAAGATCACCTTCGTAAGTTGCATCAGAAGTCCACTTCAGACTAATGCTGGCGCGGTAGCGAACAAAGTCACTCTCACCAGATGCAGGTTTTTGAGGGGAGTTGCCCGTTAGAATGGCGCGCGAGTGGTTTTGATGAAACTGAATATGCTTGCCAACTGAATCAACTTCGGGAACCATATCATCATCATAAAAAATAAGCAGTTCTCCGGAAGATAATTTTGCACCAGCGTTTCTTGCTCCTGCTCGTCCTTTATTAGTCTGCTCGATAATTTTCACTAACCCTTTGAAATAATTCCCACTTAGCAGCTCGATAGTATTATCAGTTGACCCATCGACAATCACAATAATCTCGAACAAATTAGCTTTTTGATTACTTAATGACTCCAGAATATGCACGATTTTAGTTGCGCCTTGGTAGGATGGAATTATTACGCTTACTGTCATGATCTAATTAATTTGATCATCCATACCGGCAAATACTTGCTTTTCATCTTGAGTTGATCAAAAAGTCTTGCGTCTGGCGGCTCCAGTGAGGCTCGATCCAAACACGAAAGTAAGGTTAAACAGGTGCTATGATCGTGACGATAATATGCTTCATTTGCCTTGTGAAGAAAAAAATTATCAATTGCCTTGTTTGCAAGGGAAGTTTCAGTTTTAAACCCTTTTCGTGTAGTGCCATCAAGCATATCCTTCGCACACGGTATTGATCTTTTGATAAGCTGGGCGCCATCATCCATTTTATTTGTTACTGCAAATTGGTACATCAAGCCATTTGACTCCAGCTCAAACTTAGATGACTGACTTTTTGTTTTTGAATCATCATGCCACCTGAAATTTGTTAGAATATCTGGAATCTTCACAACACCATTTAATCCAAAATGAATAAGGTAACGCATCCAAAACTCTTTGTCCATATTCAAATGCAACGATTCATCCAAATTTCCCAATTGATTAAAAATTGTCCTCCTAAAGTAAGTTTCCGGCTGATCAATGCGTGCACAGCCTAGTGTTTTTGCAAGATTACCGGGGTAAATATCTGTGCCTGTCGTTCTCTTTACAATATTTCCATTTTGCACAACATGACCACGACCTGCAACTACATTAACTGATGGGTTCGAAAAAATATTCGCAAGAATTTTTAAAGCGCCTGGTTGAAGATAGTCATCTGAATTCAACCAGTTGACTACATCCCCGGTTGCACGGGCAAGTCCTTTATTGATGGCGCTGCTTTGACCAGCATCCGGCTCACTTATCCAATAGGAAAGATATTTTTCGTATTTCCGAATTATCTCCACCGAACCGTCCGTGCTCCCACCATCGATAACTGCATACTGCAAATTGGGATACTGTTGAGATAAAACAGAGTCTATGGTTTGCTCTAAAAACCTAGCTTGATTAAAGGAGGGGGTAATGATGGAAATTGCTATGCTCATTTATAACGGGACAACATGTCTTCTACGTTTTCACGTAACATATCTAAATTGATATGCAAATCATCATGGATCGTTTGCGTTTCTTTGAGACCTTGGCCAAACTGATAATAATAATGCAACTCAAGAGCCGAAGCTAATGAATAGTAACAAAGGTTTGTTGCATCATTCGCTGGCCTGAATTCAAGAACACTGCTCTGCTCTTGCATAAACATCATATTGGTGAGACCCGCCCCGTGGATACCAATCAATAACTGCGCGTTGGCCGAAATTCGGATTTGTTCCTCAAAACTATAATCCTCAAATACTATCGTTACAAATCCATAAGAAGACAATAGATCCGAGACTTCCTGTTCATTGATAACTCTTCTCCTCTTGGATTTGATTCGACTAACATAAATCTTAGAACCCCTACTCCCTCCTTTATTAAAATGATTTCTAAATAATTTTCGGATCTGTTGTATGAATTCTTCGTTGTAATTTCCAGTGGGTGCAGTGTGTTTAACAATCATTATTTTTTTTAACGACAAATATTCACCTCGCTTTATCCAGCAGATTGTTTCAAATCCAAAAGGCATAAGGCTTTTCTGAATAAACGATGCGTCCTCATCAAACGGAAGGACTGGCGCAAAATTATTTTCCAGACTTTTAA
>JBJXGU010000010.1:0-5025 GCA_046160245.1 Bacteroidia bacterium | reverse complement strand
AAAGATTCACCGAATCCGTTCTCATATACGTAATCTTTCCACTCTCATAAAGCTTCTGTGCTACCACCATGGTTTGCGATACACTAAAACCTAATTTACGAGAAGCTTCCTGTTGCAAAGTAGATGTAGTAAAGGGGGCCGATGGACTTTTCTTTCCAGGTTTTACCTCTAAATTATCAATCTTATGTGTTGCGTTAGAAAGCTTTTTAAGAAAATCTTCAGCATCGCCTTTCTTTGCAAAACGCTGTGGCAACTCTGCTTTTAAGGTAGATGAATTTCCGTTTTTATCCTTTACATTAAACAAAGCGATAACACGGAATGCTGATTTACTATCGAAAGCTTCAACATCACGTTCGCGCTCTACAATCAGCTTCACAGAAACCGATTGCACACGACCTGCAGATAAACTTGGTTTTACTTTTTTCCATAAGATGGGCGACAACTCAAAACCCACTAAGCGGTCGAGGATACGACGAGCTTGTTGAGCATCTACCATGTGCATATCTATAAAGCGTGGATTTGCTACGGCATCCAAAATTGCCTTCTTCGTAATCTCATGAAAAACGATTCGCTTTGTATTACTCTTTTTCAATTCGAGAGCTTCGTATAGATGCCAAGAGATGGCTTCTCCCTCGCGGTCCTCATCCGTTGCTAGCCAAACCATTTTGGCTTTCTTCGCAAGTCGGCGGAGTTCATCTACTACTTTCGATTTATCCTCACTCACCTCATATAAAGGAGTGAAATTATTATTCACATCAATCGCTTTATCGTTCTTCACCAGGTCGCGTACATGACCAAAACTTGACTTCACAATAAAGTCCTTTCCAAGAAAACCTTCTATCGTTTTCGCCTTCGCAGGGGACTCCACAATCACTAAATTATCTGCCATTCGGGTAATATTATTGTTAAGGGGATTTGTATATCGAGGCGCAAATTAAGAGAAATTAAATGATGATTCACCCAAGCCCTTACCCTACTATCAAGATAACTATATTGATATTCAGCGAATTAATTATATTAAGGGTGAATAAAAACCGAGGGAAGTTTGGGCAATTTCCTCCCATTTTCAAAAACAGGAGCTTCCCAAAATGGGAAAATGGCAATATATTGCTTTGAACTGTTTGAAAAAATTTAAAGGATTAACTTAAATTTTACTTCGCAGTTCTACACCGACGCGAACTTGCCTGCAGCAAGCAGGAATGCGAAAAGCACGAAAATGCGAAAGGGCGAAAATGCTTGCCTTGAGCGGAGTCGAAAACTTTTCTAATTTTAGAACCTACCATGGAAGAGAAAAACATCATCATTTATAACACGCCTGATGGAAAGGCGTCAGTTTCCCTTTTTGCGAAAGATGGGTCCGTTTGGATGAACCAAAGTCAGTTGGCTGAACTTTTTGACACCTCTAAACAAAACATAGGTCAACACATTGCAAGTATACTGGAAGACAAAGAGTTAATTGAAAATTCAGTTGTAAAGAATTACTTTACAACTGCTGCAGACGACAAGCAATACAATGTTGCTTTTTACTCATTAGATATGATTTTGGCAATTGGCTTTAGAGTAAGAAGCAAACGAGGGATTCAGTTTAGACAATGGGCAAACCGAAATCTAAGAGAATATATGATCAAGGGTTTTGTGATGGATGATGAGCGATTAAAAAATCCTGATGGCAGACCTGATTATTTTGATGAGCTACTGTCTCGAATTCGTGATATTCGAGCATCGGAAAAACGTTTTTATCAAAAACTAAGAGACCTTTTCTCCTTAAGTAGTGATTACGATTCTACAGACAAGGCCACTCAAATGTTTTTTGCTGATACACAAAATAAAATTCTATTTGCAATTACTGGAAAAACGGCAGCTGAAATAATTGTAAGTCGTGCAGATGAAAATCAACCAAACATGGCACTTACAAGTTGGAAAGGAAGTGTTGTACGAAAACAAGACATATACATAGCTAAAAATTATTTGAACGAAGAAGAGATAGATCACCTCAATCGATTTATTTCTGTGTTTTTAGAAACCGCCGAATTAAGAGCGAAAAAAAGAACTGACATTACAACCCATTTTTGGAAAGAAAATATAGATAAAATAATTGAGTTGAATGATAAAGTCATTTTGAAACACAAGGGCAGCATCAGTCACCTCGAAATGGAAAATCAAGTAGAATCAATTTATAAAATATTTGAATCCAAAAGAAAAACTGAAGATGCAAAACTTGCGGATGCACAAGATTTGGAAGAATTAAAAGCATTGGAAAACAAAATTAAAAAATTGAATTAATTCATCAAGTACAAAAGCAGGTTACAAAACAAAATTTATGGAATAATTTCCAATTTTCGACCCACCTACCCATCCAAAGAGGTAATACAAAAGCCCGAAATTCCTATTGACCAAAAAGTTTGAAAACAAAGAGAGGCATCCATAGATAAATCAACCAAATGAGTTACCTTTGAAAAACCAACCCTAATATTTTTACTCCTCATTTGCTCTTTATGAATAAAAATTTACTGAAACTCATCTGTGTTTTCACGTTGGCCTTAGGCTTAAACACGACTACAAAAGCTCAACTCGTTTATATTCCTGATTCTGCTTTTAGAGTCTATTTAAATCAAAATTTTGGAGTTTGTATGGTGGGTGATTCCATCAACCCATCATGTACAAATCTGAATTTTCAAAGTTTTATAGACGTTAGTAATAAAGGAATAACGGATTTAACCGGAATTGAATATTTTTTAAACTTGAGGTATTTGAATTGCAATAACAACTTATTAACTGGGTTACCTCCTTTACCTTCTGGTTTGCTGGATCTATATTGCCAAGAAAACCAACTTTTAAAATTACCCACACTACCTAGTACATTGAAATATTTATCTTGTTACATTAACATGATTGATACCTTGCCTGCATTACCAAATGCACTAAAGACACTTATCTGTTCTGATAATCAAATAACCTTTATTCCGCCTTTCGGAAATTTATTAGAGGTTCTCAATTGTCAAAACAATCCAATAACATGCCTTCCGAATTTAAAAAATTTAAAACAACTTGTTTTCACAAACACACTTATCAACTGCTTACCCAATCACGGCCAAGTTACTGCAAGTAGTCCAAATGTTACAACTCTTCCATTATGTGGGATATATAACTCTAATCATTGTGAATTATTTTGGAATATTGAGGGGAAAGTTTATTTAGACAAAGACTCAAGTTGCACATTAGGTATAAATGAGTCTGGACGTGCAAATCACAAACTTAAATTGTCATCTAATGGAATTTTACTTCAACAAACATATTCAAATATAAATGGAGACTTTGACTTTGATACACAAAGTTTTGGTTTTTACAAAACCGTTTATGATACAACAAATAGTCCCTTCAAGGTAAAATGTCCTTCTCCAAATTACTATAATGATTATATTAATGCAACATCACCATTAAAATACAATCGAAATTTTTCATTAATTTGTAAAGGAATTGATTTGGCAGTAAAGGACGTTTTCATTGGTATCTTAAGACCTGCAAGACCACAAGAAGTGAAAATTCAAGCTGGAGATTTAGCAAATTATTTTGGCGAACGATGTGCTATAGGTACGGAAGGCATAGTAACAATAAAAATCATTGGACCTGCAAACTATTATTATTCTTCAGGTGGAGCCTTATTACCTGACAGTATTAATGGCAAAACACTAACGTATATTGTAAACGACTTTGGCACCATTGATTTCAACAACAGTTTTAATTTTCACTTATTAGTTGATACCACTGTAGTATTAGGAAGTCCAATTTGCATTCAAGTAACGATAGGAACTAATTTAACAGAATCAAATTACAATAATAATTTCATATCAGAATGTTTTCCTGTTGTAGGAAGTTTCGATCCAAATGACAAAAGTGTGTACCCGAACTCTTATTTAGATATCAGTGGAGATCGCTGGTTAACTTATACAATTCGTTTTCAAAATACAGGTACTGCATCTGCTGAACATATCTTAATAACTGACACATTGAATTCAGCGTTTGATTTTTCAACATTTACATTACTTTCATTCAGCCACCAACCCATTACCCAAATATATAATGATGGACTTCTCAAATTCAACTATCCTTATATCAATTTACCGGATAGTAATACCAATGAACCGGAAAGTCATGGATTTATAAAATATAAAATTCGAGCAACAGATACTTTACTCGTTGGAACTAATATTCAAAACACTGCGAATATTTTCTTCGATTTCAATGCGCCGGTTATTACTAATACTACTAGTAATATTGCAATCAACTGCTCCATTCCTCCAACCATCATTACAGCATATATTTGTGAAGGAGACATCTACTACCTAAATGATGCGATTTATTATAAAGATGGAATACATCGACAAAAGTTAATTACTCAAGTAGGATGTGACTCAATAATTGAGTTAAATTTAAACTACGTGCAACAATCCCATTCATTAACTCAAATGAATGGGATATTGATGACTCCGGCAGCAGCGGTATCGTACCAATGGTTGAATTGCACTAACGATAGTATTATTTTTGATGCTACAACTCAAAGTTATGCTCCCACACAATCAGGAAGCTATGCTGTAATTGTAACGTTTAATAATTGCATTGACACATCCAATTGTTTTAATATTACAAATGTTGGACTTCCATCTTCCATTGGGGCTGATGTAATTTTCCAAACTCGTTATAATTCCAATGCAGATCAGATTCAACTCCACGCTGAAAAACTAAAAGGTAATAAAGGTGTATTGCGATTGATGGACATAAGCGGAAGAATTATTTTCCAAAAACAAATTGAAAATATTGCGGCAGGAAATCTTGACTTAGAAATCCCTGCAAAAGGAATGAACGCTGGAATTTATTTAGTGAACTTGATTACCGAAAGAGATAATATTTCGGGAAAGGTGGTGAAGTATTAATTAAAAACAATTATTATATGAAAAATATTTTACTGAAACTTATTTGCATTTTCACTCTCACATTTGGGACATCAACTGTTTCAAAAGCTCAATT
>JBJXGU010000009.1:0-27807 GCA_046160245.1 Bacteroidia bacterium | reverse complement strand
CTAAAATAGAGGCAAATAATTTTTTCTTCATATTTGAGGAGTTCTTGATGGATAAATGTAAAACAAAATAATCAAACAAAAAAAGCAATTATTCCGCTCTCTAAAAATTAATACCTGTCAAAAACAGGTCTTTACAATTTCAATTTGTGACAACGTGATCATTGCTCTTTTAAAATCGCCAATTTCGCTTCCAAGAGCGTTCTATATTAAATACAATTCCCATTCAATTAAAAGAATTAGATTTACGAATTAATACGATTCGAAATGGAACACAACTCCTACAAAGAAATAGCCAAAGCCTTTCTCTTGAATTCGGCTAAAGGAAATCCGCGTCCTTATTTTGAAAAATATACACATCCCGATTTCAAACATCACAATGTGTTTTTTAAAGGAGACGCGCAAACTTTACTGAAAGCTATTGAAGAAAATGGCAAAGCTAATCCTGATAAAATATTTACAATTCATCATGCGCTACAAGACGAAAACTTAGTAGCGATTCATTCACATGTTCAACAAAACCCCAACGACTCAGGCGCCGCAGTCATCCATATTTTTAAATTTGTTGAAGATAAAATTATTGAAGTTTGGGATTTTGGTCAAGCTGTGCCTGCGGAGATGGTGAATGAAAATGGGATGTTTTAAAACTACAATAAGAAACGAATGAATATAGTAAATCAAAAAGCATTTCAACACGGCATTATAGGTGCCACCTTTTTTATTGTTACTACCCTACTCGCTGGATTTCAATTTGAGAATTATAGTCATTGTTCTCAATTAATAAGTGAATCGTATGCAGTTGATTCTCCTTACGGAATTTATCTGCGTATGTTTGGATTTATACCAAGCGGGCTTTTTATTTTTCTATTTTCAATTCACGCAAAAAGAATTTTCAGTTCATCAAAAAAAGTAAAGTTAGGACTTTCCCTCTTCGGGATATTTTACGGATTAGCTACTGTATTAGTGAGTATTTTTCCATGTGATGCAGGTTGCAATAAAGAACTCCTCGACCCCAGCACGTCTCAACTCATTCACAACACCACCGGCTTGTTTACTTACTTAATTGTTCCGATTAGTATTATCCTTATCGGTTCCGGATTAAAGACAGAAAAAAAGCATGGTTATTTATCGAAGCTAAGTTTAATCTTCGGCATGTTGTCTTTCCTATTCGTCATGATTTTCTTTGGAGTCTTGACATCGCCTTTTATAGGACTCATACAACGAATGACCGAAGGAACGATATTGGTTTGGTTGATTTTATTTTCCATCGAATTAAAAAAAATTAGTTCATAAACATTCACAGATTCATACTCTTTCAATTTAAACTCCCATGGAAAAAACAATCGTGAATACTATTCATATCCATTCATCAAAAGAAAAAGTATGGGATGCATTAGTGAATCCATCTAAAACAAAAATTTACATGTTCGGATGTGAAACCATCACCGACTGGAAAATTGGTAGCGATTTACTGTGGGAAGGAAGTTACGAAGGTCAAAAAATGGTTTTTGTAAAAGGGAAAGTCGTGGCCTATGAACCCCATCAAAAATTAGTGTACACCGTTTTTGATCCCAATGGAACTATTGAAGATCTCCCGGAAAATTATTTGTCAGTGACGTATGAGTTAGAAGAAAAAGACGATGGTACCTTGTTCACTGTTACCCAAGGCGACTATTCGAAAGTAGCTGAAGGGGAAAGAAGGTATCAGGAATCGTATAACAATGGCGAAGGATGGAATCCAATTTTAATAGCCATAAAAAAACTGGTGGAAGGGAGCTAGTCGAAACTGCATTTTCCAAATAGCATATCTATTTCATTTTCATTACTTAATACATATATCCGTCTCATTCTTCCGCCTATAGGATCATTAAACCGATCTTATTATTAAAATATATTAAAACTTTAATGACAATTCACTGTTTCTTCTATTTTATGTGATACAATTTATATTATAATTTAATATTTACGACATTTATCGCGAAATTATCTAACTTTGCTATGAATATTTAAATATAGTTAAACATGACAATCGCTGAAATAGGTCAAAAAATCAAGGAAAGGCGTAAAGTGATGTCCATTTCTCAACTGCGATTGGCAGAGTATACAGGACTATCCATTGTTACCTTATCGCAAATTGAAAGTGGAAAAGCCAATCCTTCATTCGAAACACTAAACCTGATTTTTCACTTCTTAAATTTAGAAATTACAGTTCAAGTAAAAAGCAAATGAAATTAGAAGTGATTTACAAAGGAAGTACAAGAGCAGGTTATCTTTGGCGTGATGTGGATGGATTTTATTTTGAATATGAAGATGCATTCCTAAATAATAAAAACACTTTTCCCATTTCGGTAAATATGCCTACATCCCAAAAAAAATATTTTTCGCCTTATCTTTTCTCTAATTTTCAATCGATGTTGAGTGAAGGATACAATAGAGAAATTCAATGTAAATCATTAGGCATTGATCTGAATGACGATTGGAGCTTACTGATGCATACTTGTGAAAAGGATACCATCGGTGCAATTACACTTAAAAAAATTATTCAAGAATGAATGTTTGTCATGGATGCTTAAAGGATGAAACCATTGGATTTTGTTCAGCATGTGAAACAAAGTTATTTGAACGATCTAAAGTTCCTCCACAACTTGATTTTAACTGGATCGATATTCAAGACAAAATAAACGGGCAACCTGCGGCTTTTAGTATTTCAGGAGTACAACCCAAAGGCTTTGTGGGTAGAAATAAAAACAAATTACTTGCTCCCAAGAAGGAAATTGAATCGATGTATATCATCAAGCCTTTCTTAGAATCACGCCGCAACCTTTTTAATGACTCTCCCGCGAATGAACATTTAACCATGACAATGGCTCGTCAATTATTTAAAATATCTACTGCTGATTGTGCCTACATGCGCTTTGCAAATGGCGAACCTGCCTATATCACGAAAAGATTTGATAGAAATAAAATGGGCCTTCCATTTCGTCAAGAAGATTTTGTTTCTGTATTGAATGCATTTCCTAGAAACAGCGATCATGGAATGTATAAATATAATTCTTTTACTTATGAAGATGTAGGTGTATATCTGAATCCTATTGATCAAATTAATTTTGTTCGCATTCTGATTTTTAATTTTCTTTCTGGTAATGGTGATGTTCATTTAAAAAATATTTCTCTGTTGGAATCGGCGGATGGTGATATGTTTTTATCTCCATCGTATGATTTGATGAACACCAAACTTCACATCAACGATTCACAACTTGCCATGAATTTGTTTAAGGAGATGGAAAGAACACAGCAACATTTATTATCGCAATTCTACAATTATAAAATTTCTGATTTTATTGAATTCGGAAAACGGTTGGGAATTTTCGAACAGTTATTGCTTTCTATTGCCTCTGATTTTAAAGATCGAAAACTTGATCTATTTTCCTTTATTGACAAATCTTTTCTTTCGGATCAAGGGAAAGGAAAGTATAAAGAAGTGGTTGAGGTTAACTTTGCTCAACTATTTGCTAAATGATTTGATAGATTTTTCCATCAAAAAGGCCTAAAATCGTCCATTTTTGATTAAAACCCACTAAAAATGAGCTAAAAATAGCTTGGAATGTCCTTTTTTAGACTATTTTTAGCGGTTCAAATAATCCATCTTTATGAATAAAAAGGAAATCGAAGAGCTCATAAAGTTCGTAGCTAAAGCAGGTGTAAGTGAAGTTAATCTTGAATTGAAAGACTTCAAAATAACCATCAAGAACAGCAGTCCAAAAGTTGAGCAGATCTATCATGCGGCACCAGCACCAGTGATGACTATGGCTCCTGCACCAGTTGCTATTGCTCCGGCTGTAGCTGCTCCATCAGCACCGTCAGCTGCTGCTGCTCCTGCAACAGACGAGTCAACGTATATAACGATCAAAAGCCCAATGATTGGTACATTTTATCGCGCTTCAGGTCCTGATAAACCAATCCTAGCCAATGTAGGAGACGAAATCAAGCCTGGAAAAGTTCTTTGCATCATTGAGGCGATGAAGCTTTTCAATGAAATCGAATCGGAAGTATCAGGACGCATCGTAAAAGTGTTGGTGGATAATCTCAAGCCAGTAGAATACGATACACCGTTATTCCTCGTAGATCCATCTTAAAAAAATCAGTACTCGTTTTTTTATCATTCCATTTATTTTCAAATAAATTCTTGGAATTTTATTTTAACGTGTAGTGATCACTCAAAGATTAAAATAAATATTATTAAAGGGCATTTTCTAAAAGAAATGCCTTTTCTACAAAGTCACTCATATGTTTAAGAAAATTCTCATAGCCAATCGCGGCGAAATCGCACTTCGAATCATTCGTACTTGCAAAGAAATGGGTATTCGTACAGTGGCCGTTTATTCTACGGCCGATAAAGAAAGTTTGCATGTACGTTTTGCGGATGAAGCAGTTTGCATTGGACCTCCTCCTAGTCGTGATTCATATTTGAATATGCAACGCATCTTGGCTGCTGCAGAAATTACAAATGCAGATGCGATACATCCTGGCTATGGTTTCTTGAGTGAGAATTCAAAATTCTCAGCGATCTGTGCTAAGCATGGCGTTAAATTTATTGGCGCAACACCAGAGCAAATTGATGCCATGGGCGACAAAGCCAATGCGAAGATGACGATGAAGAAAGCCGGCGTTCCTACCATTCCTGGTTCGGATGGCTTGCTTGAAAATGTAGAACACGCAAAAAAAGTTGCGAAGGAAATGAAGTACCCTGTCATCATTAAAGCAACAGCTGGTGGTGGTGGAAAAGGGATGCGCATTGTGTGGAAGGAAGATGAGATCATGAAAGCATTTGAGAATGCTCAAACGGAAGCAGGTGCTGCTTTTGGTAACGATGGTTTGTATATGGAAAAATACATTGAGGAACCACGTCACATTGAAATTCAAATTGCAGGTGATCAATACGGAAAAGCATGTCACTTGAGTGAACGTGATTGTTCGATTCAACGTCGCCATCAAAAATTATTAGAAGAAACTCCAAGTCCGTTTATGACCGAGAAATTGCGTGAAGCGATGGGCGATGCGGCGATCAAAGCAACCTTAGCGAGCAATTACGAAGGTGTTGGAACGATTGAATTTTTAGTAGACAAGCACAGTGATTTTTTCTTCATGGAGATGAACACACGTATTCAAGTGGAGCATACTATCACTGAAGAAGTAATCAATTACGATTTAATTAAAGAACAAATAAAGATTGCTGCGGGTGTTCCCATCAGCGGAAAAAATCATATTCCAACCATGCATGCGATTGAGTGCAGAATCAATGCAGAAGATCCGTATAATGATTTTCGTCCATGTCCTGGAAAGATAACGGTATTGCATCAACCGGGAGGACACGGCGTGCGTGTTGACTCACATATCTACGCAGGATATACCATTCCGCCGTATTACGATTCCATGATAGCAAAGTTGATTACCATTGCGCAAACACGTGAAGAAGCGATTCAAACGATGGAGCGTGCATTGAGCGAGTTCGTTATTGAAGGTATTAAAACTACGATTCCTTTCCATCAACAATTAATGTTGAACGAAGATTTTAGAAAAGGAAATTACACCACGAAGTTTTTAGAAAATTTTGTATTGAAGTAAATACAATTGATTTTACAAGCGAATCTTTTTTTTCGTGATGTGTTTTTCTTGAGATGGATTCATTTAATAAAATAATGTAGATGTCTGCACCAAAAGTTTCATTTGCCTCTCGCATTGGTAAATTAGACTATTTGATGGGCGTGCATTACGTGGAAGTTCCTGCAAATGTTGTAAAAAAATTAGGCGGACTCAATAAGCAACGATTGTTTTGCGCGATCAACAAAAATCCTAAATTTCAATGTGGGATGATGGCATTGGGTGAAGGCCGTGGTTACATTACGGTAAGTAAAAAGAAACTAAGAGATTTTTCGCTGGCTCTTGGCGATACCATTCAAGTAACGCTCACTCCCGACCACAGTGAATTCGGAATGGAAGTGCCGGAGGAGCTCATTGAAATATTTGCACAAGATCCAGAAGCCGAAAAACGATTTATGAGTATTAGTTCGGGCAAGCAACGAAATATAATTTACTATGTTTCGGGAGTAAAAAATTCGGACAAAAGAATTGAACGTGCGTTGAAACTCATTAACAATTTAAAAGCGTGTCCGGAAGGGAAAGAAACAGCGAGAAGGATATTTGTAGGTAGTTAGATTTTAAATACGATTATGCTCTGATGGCACACTGATTTATTAAGATGATCATGATTTTTTATGATTGCTTGTAGAAGCATCTTGTTTTATCCATTGAACCCCGAAAAAACGGGGTTGGCTCGGATGAGACGGATTAAAAGGATAAATATGAATTTGTTTCTACTTAGATTAAATTACAAAATTTAAGCATTTCATTTTAATTCTGAATTCTTAATTCTGCATTCTGAATTAACGAAGCAGCATAATTGTCCCTAACTTCTCTTCAATTTGATTTTTAGAACATGGAGTTCGGTAGCTTACTTTGTATGCATAAACACCGGCGGGACACTCTTTATCATTGAACCATCCATCCCAACCTACATTCGGTGCAGCGGATTCAAATACAAGTTGACCCCAACGGTTATAAATCATCAATTTGTACTCGACCAAATTTTCACCCACTCCATAATAAATATCATTCTTTCTATCGCTAGTTGGTGTGAAAGCCGAGGGCAAAAATATTTGGTTAAAGCCGGGTGTGCCTTCTACAATAATTGTGTCGCGTACAAAACAACGATCAATCTTCGTTTCTACCCAATAAATACCACTATCTTTCACTACAATACTTACTGTTGTAGCGCCTGTTGACCATAAAAATAAATTTCCTGCTTTTTGTGCTTCAAGGGTTACTTCAAACTTTTCACAAATAGAAACCACAGATTGCAAGTTTTCGAAATCAGCAACGGTCACCAAGATGGTATCATTGCCAATACAAAAACCATCATCTACCAACACAAAATAATTATTAGTAGATGAAACATTTATTTGTTGGCTACTGCTTCCCTCCGACCAATCATAAGTAGCTCCGGCATTCGCAGCATCCAACACAATAGATTCTCCTTCGCACAAAACCGTATCCAAACCCAGGTCTACCTCTGGTGCTAATCGTACATCTACATCAACGGTATCATATTGTAAGCATCCGCTTGAATTTACAATTAAAGAATAAGTACCTGTTTGAGAAACCTGGATACTGGCTGCATTACTTCCATTCGACCATAAATACGTTCCCGGAATTGTGGCAGTAAGTAATGTAGTTTGCGGAGAACAAATTTGTTCATCAGTTAACCCAACCAAGGTTGGTACATAATCCACTTCAATTGTATCGCCGGAAGTACAACGATCGATTGAAACATTCACAAAGTATGTTCCAGCGGCGTTCACTAAAAATTGTGAATTCGTACTGCCATCTTGCCAACTATAATTTGCATTCAAATTGGTTGCATCCAACAACAAATTTGCATTAGGACATAATGTAGTGTCGCCACCAAAATCAACAACTGGCAAAGCCTGTACAGTTACATTCACTGTATCTTTTTGCACACAGTTAATTGTAGAAAGCGTTAAAACATACTGACCCGTTTGATTCACGAGTATAGATGAAGTTGTACTTCCTTGCGACCAAGCATAATTTCCAACTAAATTTGTAGAGAGGGAGATGGATTCATTCTCACACAACAACGTATCATCTTGTAAAACAAGTTTAGGTTCGAAAGTAATATTGATCGTATCCGCAGCCGAGCATAAACCAATGGCAGCGGTCACAAAATAATTTCCTGAATTGAAAACCGTAATTGCTGAATCGGTACTTCCTGTACTCCATGTGTAGGAAGACCCAGAATTATAAGCATTCAAAATAATACTATCACCTGGACAAAGAACTTTATCACCACCAAAATTAACTATAGGCAATGCTTGCACCGTCACGTTCACGGTATCCTTTTGAATGCAATTTGGAGTAGTCAATGTTAAAATATATTGACCCGTTTGATTTACAAGGATGGATGAAGTTGTACTTCCTTGCGACCAAGAATAATTCCCAACTAAATTTGTAGAGAGGGAGATGGATTCATTTTCACATAATAAAGTATCTGCTGGTAATATAAGTTTAGGTTCGAAAGTAATATTGATCGTATCCGTAGCCGAGCATAAACCGATTGCTGCAACCACAATATAATTTCCGGCACCGGAAACTGTAATGGATGAAGCCGTACTTCCAGTATTCCATGTGTAGGCGGCTCCGGCATTAAATGCATTTAAAACAACACTATCACCAGGACACAGCACATCATCTCCACCAAAATTCACCACAGGCAATGCTTGTACCGTCACATTCACGGTATCCTTTTGAATACAGTTCGCCGTAGAGAGCGTTAAAACATATTGTCCGGTTTGACTCACAAGAATTGATGAAGTTGTACTTCCTTGCGACCAAGTATAATTACCAACTAGATTTGTGGATAACGTGACGGATTCATTCTCACACAACGATGTATCTGCTTGTAAAATAAGGGTTGGTTCAGAAGTAATATTGATGGTATCACCAGAAGAACAAGAACCAATAGAAGCGGTAACAATAAAATTACCAGGAGCAAAAACAGTAATTGCGGATGTACTCGCTCCTGTATTCCATACATAAGAAGCTCCCGTATTAAATGCATTCAGGATGATACTATCTCCGGGACAAAGAACATCATCCGCTCCAAAATTGATAGAAGGTAATGCTGCGAAGGTAACGATGGTAGTATCTCTTTGAATGCAGCCATTATCATTTGATTGCACCCAATAAATACCATTTGCATTTACAGAGAGTGAAGTTCCACTACTTCCATCCGACCAAGTTAATACTCCTACACCATTGGATTGAATCGTAAAATTTTGACCGCTGCATAATGTAGTATCGGCACTGGATGAAAGTGGAATAGAAAAATTTACATCAATAGAATCCCTATCGATGCAAAGACCATTACTTGCTTGCACCCAATAAACACCAGATTGTGTTGCATTTAAAGTTTGTGCAGTAGTTCCATCTGACCATAAATAAGTAGCACCATTACTGGAAGCATCCAATAAAATAGTTTGTGTTGGACACAAAGTAGTATCTGTTCCTAAATTAATTTGCGGTAAGGCGTCAACGGTAGCCAGCATCGTATCACGCAAGAGGCAAGAGCCGCTGCTAACCTGCACCCAATACGTGCCACTTGTAGTTACGGAAATCGTTTGAGTAATGGCTGCAGTAGACCACAAATAAGTGGCACCCGATACACCGGGGTTTAAGAGAATAGTTGATGTATCGCAAACTGTAAGATCGGGACCAATAGAAATACTACTTAACGTATTCACCAAAATACTATCTCGGCGATTGCAACCAGGATAGCTAATGTCTACATAATATAATCCAGCTGCATTCACGTTAATGGATTGTGTGGCGGCCCCTGTATTCCAGGCATACGTTGCGCCGGGATTCAATGCGTCTAAAACAATTAAACCTCCCGGACACAACACCGTATCGGCAGGAAATGGATCAGCGGGGCCCGAGGTGACAGTAATTTGAATACAAACAGTATCACGTAAATTACAAGTTAGTGAATCAAACACTACACAACAAACATCATAAACTCCGGGAGCAGTAAAAACATGCGAGGGATTCTTAGTACTATCCAACAAGGAGCCATCATCATAATTCCAGGAATAAATCATCTGAACCGAACCACTAACACTAGTATTTGTAAAATTCGCAGTGAAAGGAGCGCACCCCGTGTTACTTGGACTTACCGTTCCATTGGCAGTAATATCTACGAATTGCATATCAATTTTAAACACGGCGATATCCCAACCGGCACCTGCGCCTTTGGTAGTAGCTACTGAACCGGGAAGTGTTGGAAATGTGTTAGAACCTGTACAAACTCCTTGATAAATAACTCCCCGACTATCGAATCGACTGGTTCCTCCATCCACATGATCGCCACCCGCACCATAATATGTTGCAAAAACAAGAGCTGTGGCATCCTGATTGATTACGGCTACATAAAATGCTCCAATACTAGGAATAGCATTGGGAGTAATGGCATAGCCCGATACAGAACCAAATCCACTTATATAAACTTTATTGCAATTGTCGACAAGAAATGCTGTAGGAGAAAAATTAGCAGCACTTGCGGCACCCAAACAAGTTTGAAAAATTACCGAACTAAAATCATATAAAAATTTCATAATGAAAATATTTCCGCTTGCTACGCCATAACATCCCGGAGTAATGGGCAAATTCCCTTCAGTAATTCCATATAGATAAACATTATTACTTGCATCCAATTGCAAAAAGTAAGCTTGATCATATCCAGCGGTTCCAATATAAGAAGAGGCCAATGCAAAATTTCCGGTGGAGGCCAAATACATTACCCATCCATCCATTCCACCACCCAAAAAGGTAGGATGAATAGCACCAGGCAACACCGGGAAATTAAGACTTGCCGTAGCTCCCGATATATACAATCCAAAACCTGAAAAATCTAATTTCAATCCCAATGCTGCATCATCAGCACTTCCTCCTACATAAGTAGCCCAACCTAATGAAGCAAAAGAAGCATTCAATTTAATGATCACACCATCTTGACCACCATTGTAAGTGGCATCCAAAGCACCTGCAGTAGCTGGGAAATTATTAGAGGAAGTAAAACTCGCTAAGTAAATAGTTCCTGCTGCATCCGCAATAATTTCTCCTCTAAACGTATCACCATAATTATACGGAATATTATTTTGACCGTCATTCGCTGTTCCTCCAATAAAAGTTGAACCTAACAAGGCAGAGCCGGTACTATTCAATCGAGTTACAACAATATCAGATCCTCCGTTATGCGTATTATCATAACAACCTGCTGAAGTTGGATAATCAGTAGAGAAGCAGGAACCATAAACTAGTAAATCGAAATTGGCTAAAGAAAACATACTGTGCACATATTCTTGATCGTTTCCACCCAAGTATGTAGAATAAATTCTAGAAGATCCGGTAGGATTAAGTTTAGTAATTGCAATATCTACATTCCCTCCAAAAGTGCCGTCAAAAGCGCCAGGAGTGATTGGGTAACCTGTTCCAAAAGATCTTCCTCCAGTAAGTATATTACCAAGATCATCATAGGCCGCGGTATGTCCATACGTAGTCGAGGTAGAACCAGAATATGTTGAAGCTACTACAACAGGATCGATAATAAGCGGAAGAGAAGCATCGTAATTCCCTACTTTAAAAGACACTTCACTACCCTTCAAAATAAAATTACACTGAACTTCTTTCTTTTTACCGAGGAACATTTGATAGGCATAAGGTTTTAATTCAGAAAAAATTCCTACAGAAGTATTTATTACCAATGCACCATCAGCATCAATCAACATATGATCAGCACCGCTATATTTCATTACCACCTGACGATAGTCACCATGAGGCTGAACAATAAAATCATACTTAGGTGAACCGTGATCGGAATACACTTCCATATTTATATCTGGATAAAGGGAAGTATAACGGATGCGCCTATACCCATTTACAAAAGAAGTCCACTTTTCACTTTTGTTTCCAATAAAATAATTGCTATACCCATCAAATAATTGCTCACCTAAAGGTTTTGAAAGTTTAGCATTAAGAAATTCAACTCTCAATCCATGAAAATTAATTTTAGCCCTATTGGCTACTTCAGGGCCTTTATCATGTTCCAATTCGTGAACATCGAATAATTGTTGTGAATTAAAAAGGGTATAGCTAAATCCCTTCTCTTCAAGAAACAAAGAACCTCCTTGAATATCGGCTTTATACAAGACACGGGAATCCCATTGTCCTTTATTTTCTTTGAATTCTAAACTGTTTTTTTCTTCATTTCCATGTGCTGAAGCCATGAAATTTAGTAGAAGAAATAATGCGATAAACTGAAGGCGGATGGTCAAAACGTGTGGATTTAGACCCTTAAATTACAAAAAATTAATGAAAACAAAATATTAATATTAGCTTTGAGGCGAAATCTCCTCTTTTATACGTAAAAACATAAAAAAATCATGAACTACATCAACCAAATCGACGTCAGTTTGCCTCGGGCCCGTGTGGTGGAACTTTTTGATAACACCGAAAATTTGAAAGAATGGATGCCGGGATTGGTGCTCTTTGAAATCATTGAAGGGCAACCTGGTCAACCTGGAGCAAGGTCAAAAATGGAGTTTCAAATGGGTAAAAGAAAAATCCAAATGATTGAAACTATTATTTCCAATAATTTGCCCGATGAAATGGAGGGTTACTATGAAACGAGCGGCGTAAAAAATAATATTAAAGTATCCTTTGTTGAAATAGAGCCGAATAAAACAATGTATATTTCAGAAAGCACATTTAAACTTTCGGGGATCATGTGGTTGATTGGACCCTTTATGAAAAAAATTTTCATGAAAACTTCTCAAGATTACCTGGAACGATTTAAAACATTTGCCGAAGGAAGAGGAATATCAAATTAGTAAAGTAGTAGTATAAATTAAATTTATTTATCCAATAATATATCCAAACCATGAACTTAGTCTTCAAAGACATTCTTTCCATCACCATGATTTTATTCGCAGTGATTGATATTATTGGATCATTGCCCGTCATCATTGAAACCAGAAAACGCGTTGGAATGATTCACGCGGAGAAAGCCACCTTTGCTTCACTAATTATTATGGTGTTGTTTTTATTTTTGGGCGAAAGTATTTTGAGTCTAATTGGTATTGATGTTTCATCGTTTGCGATTGCAGGATCCTTAGTGATCTTTTTTCTTGCACTGGAAATGATTTTAGGAATCCGATTGTACAAAGACGAAGTTCCTGAAACGGCATCTATCGTTCCCATCGCTTTCCCGCTCATTGCAGGTACCGGAACGATGACCACTTTAATTTCATTGCAATCACAATACTCCACAGAAAATATTTTAGTAGGGATTTTCGTTAATATGGTTGTGGTTTACATCGTACTTCGATTAGTTGAACCCATTGAGAAATTATTGGGAAAAGCGGGAATTAGTATTATCCGAAAAGTATTTGGAATTGTTTTGATGGCCATTGCGATTAAATTATTCCGTACAAATTTAGGGTTCTAAAAATCCATCAAAATTAAATCAATGTCGAGACTGATTAAAAGTTTTACATACGCCTGGAAAGGAATATATTTCTATATTACCTCAGCAGGTAATGTACGGATTCATCTTTTAGCATCGCTTTTGGTTGTCGGAATGGGATGCTGGCTACATATTTCATTGAAACAATGGATAGCACTCGTTATTGCTATTGGAATGGTTCATGCAGCAGAAGCTTTTAATACTGCTATAGAAGAAGTCGTGAATTTTATTTCGCCACAACAACATCCATCTGCAGGAAAAATAAAAGATTTGGCTGCAGGAGCTGTTCTCATCACGGCGATCACAGCTGCCATCATAGGTGTACTTATTTTTACTCCGCTACTGTTACAAAAATTCAATTCATAAATTAATCGACCATCAACACTTTATTGATTCCAATAGGTTGATCGGACCACATTGTTTTTAACAGATACATTCCCGACATTAAACTTCCTTTATGAAATGTTGTGGAGGTTCCTTCTGCACCAAATTGATGGATGAGTTTACCACTTAAATCAAACAACTGGAAACGTACTTCTGAATAATTCACATCACCACGAACAACAATAGTAGCTCCACTTTGAATGGGCATCGGGAAAATTTCTACCGAATAATTTTCAGCCAGGAACTCCCCTTCTCTACAATTCACGTTGACTACTTTATTGCCTGAAGTTTTCACACAACCATTCGCTGTTTGTTTTACTGAATAGGTTCCCGATTGCGTAGCGGTATACGTTGAATTTACCGCGCCCACTATATCCACATTATTTTTTCTCCATTGATGCGTTACTCCCGGATAAACAGCAGCGGTAAAAGTGACGCTTTGTCCGGCACAAAAGGTAAGTGGTCCGCTAGCTGTTACGCTAGGAGATGGATTAATTACTTCTGTACAAACCACGGTATCACGAGAAATAAGTCCACAAGCATTGGTTACTCTTACTACGTAAGTGCCGGGTGTGGTGACAGGCAAATGACTATAAATTGCTCCGCCAATATTTACATTATTCTTCTTCCATTGAAATGTATGTCCGGCAACGCTATCCACTGACAACGTTAATGTTGTTCCTGTACAAAAAGCAAAAGACCCATCACCCACAATATCGATGGGAGTGGCTGCATTCACAGTCACGGTTTTTTGAACAGAAGCTACACTGCATCCTCCAGGAACAGAAATTACCACATGATATGCGCCCGCAGTGGTAGCGGAATACGTAGAATTGGTAGCCCCTACAATCGGATTATTATTTTTGTACCACTGATATGTATAAGCACCTATGTTAGTAGAAAAATTAACGCTACCACCCGAACAAACATTTAATGTTCCTGTTGGAATAATATCAGCATAATAATATTTTACAGTGAGTTTTGGGTGTTTACTCACACTAGAATGATCAGAAGAAAATATACTTGCCCAACTTAAATGATTATACTCATGGAATTGGATCAACATTCCGAAATTTTCGGAAGGTAAATACGACCAATGCTTGACAAGATCCATTACATTCGCGTAAACATACGACTTTGAAGTGATCGTAGAACAGGGTACTGCTGCAAATTGAAAATCGCTGGAATCAGGATAATTACTCCATGAGAGTCCTGTCTCTGTCCAAGGTTGAATATTGCGTTTAAACAAAAGTGAGTTGGGCGCATTCACGTTTACGTTTAATTGATTGATAGTATCTACCCACAATTTTAGGTTGGCACTTACAATTGGACTTCCAGCGGGAATACTACTTAAATCAAACTCCAAATAACCTCGTTCAGCTGTGCGGAAATGCTTATACCAATTGGATACTTCCATGGTGGGTGTATAGCCAAAATTCGTTGAAAAATTCCCAAACGCACTTGTAATGTATGCATCTTTCCCGGAAGAAGCTGGATTCAACACTAGTGTTTTCACAGGTAAGGAAGTGGAAGATACATTTGTCACTAATATTGCAGAAGATGTTTTCGTACATCCAATAACGTTAGACACTACGCATTTATAATTCCCCGAAACGGTTAGCGCCAGTGTAGCGGCATTGGCACCGAACAGCGCGGTTCCGTTTCGCAACCAACTATAGGCTGCAATATTGTTTCCACTTGCTGTCAACACCTCTGCGCTACCGCTACACAATGTTTGTGCAGTAGACGGACTCACGGTTACCGTTGGATTGGCGTAAAATGTAATGATTTTAATGAAACTTGTATTACAACTTAGTCCCGTAGTAGCAACTTCATACTGACCACTTGATTTTACCCATAGTGTTTGTGTATTTGCTCCAGCGACAACATTGCCGTTACGTTTCCAAACATAAGAGTTAGCAGGAGTACATGTCAATAAAATGGAATCGCCATTACAGGCTTGATTTGTGGAGGATGTAATAAAAGCGCCTGGTAATACGGTTAAAGGAAAAGGAGCTGATTCCAGATAACAATAACCACCACTTGCTGTCGAATATTGAACACGAACTCTGTAATTTCCGCCTTGAGTAGCTTTTATAGATGTCTTTGCATTTGAATTTGGAATGGTAACACCATTTAATGACCAACTTGCTATAGTCAATGATTGGCTTGCATTTAAAATGGTTGTATCTCCCTGACAAATTGTTGTTGGACTTGAAGCCGATAAAGTGGGTAAAGAAGGTGCCCAAAAATAAAAAGGCCCTGTCGAAATGGTATCTCCACATGTAAGGACCGTTTTATACTCATAGGAAGCAGAATCATATAATGGACCTTGCAAAAAATAAGAACTAACACCTAATGCGACTCCATTCTTAAACCACATTGCCCATCTCGTTTGACCCCAAGGAAACGTTGAAAGGGGATCGAAAACCGGAGGAACCATAAGAGAATAACAGCCGCCAAATTGAGTAGTTGAAATTATTGGAATATACGCAGGACTAATGTCTTTGTGCAATTGAGAAACCTGATTAGCATTAACTGTAATTCCATTGCCATCCACTTCGCGTGCTTGAATCCAAGCTCCAGGGCCAAAGGATCCGGACATAATCTGTAAAGTAGTGCCTGAACCAATAAACGTTGACAAAGAATTTCCGCCCGTTATAGCCCAAGTATTATATTCTTCTACCCACCATTCAATAGAATTTCCGGGTGTCGGTGGTGGTACTGTATAAGTTACCAATACGGGAGAACAAAAATCACTTGAATTAGGAGTTACTGTGATAAACTGACCTTCGGCATGTTGAATATTAATAAAAAACAGAATGAACGTTATTAAGACAAGGAATTTCTTCATAGAACAAAGATTGAATTGGTTCGTGTAGGTTTAAGATAATAAAAGGAAAGGTAAAACTTTGCCACAAATATTCAATGAAAAAATTGAATATTTTGGCTAACACTATAAATCCTTAGGTAATTTAAGCTAAAATCACCTCTTCCGTAGATAATAATGCTTGATTTTTCAACTTCAATAAAATCTGCATGACCGTTACCACATCCTTTTGGCAATAGGTTACGATACGTTCTAAATCCTTTTCATTCCAATAAACTGAACCTACTTGCGATCCATCAATATCATCTTTCGGACTTGGAATTCCTAAAATATAAGCTAGCAAATTTAATGGCGTGTAATTTTTATAATCACCAAACTTCCATAATTCCATGGTATCCAAATGCGGAATTTCCCAAGGTTTCTTACCATACAAATCGAGTTGTGCTGGAAGTGTAATTCCATGAATCACCATTCGACGGCTCATGTAGGGAAAGTCAAATTCCTTTCCGTTATGTCCGCACAAAATCATCGGTGGTTTTTTATTTCGCTTATCTGATTCGGTGATTTGGTTTAACAACCCCGCAAAATTTTCGAGCAATATTTTTTCATCATCGCCATAAAAAGATTTTAATCGAAACTGCCTTCCTTCCTCTTTACAGGAAAGAAATCCGGTGGTGATACAAATGATCTTTCCAAACTCTGCATAGATACCCGCTCGCTCATAAAGATGCTGTTCTTCTGTTCCTTCTTCACGTTTTAAATTAGATGCTTTTCGAAGCCACAAGGGCTTTAGCTCCTCGGGAGCATCTTCAAAAGTGGCATATTGAGGAACCGTTTCTATATCCAGACAAAGGATGTTTTCTAAAGAAATGGAATTAATCATATGTTGAATCTTTCAACCAAAGATAATCATCTCAATTGAATTACTCGTCTCAAAACGACTATAAACGTTTACTAACGGTTCGTCTCCATAATTTAACACTACTTACTACAAAATCTAATTTTTCTTCTGCTTGAATAGTATTAACATCGTAATTTATTATTTTTTCGACTAATTTCGTTTTTCCATGAAAAAACTCATACTCCTCTTACTTGTATTGACCACCACATTACAAGCACAAACAATAAAAGGAAAAGTTACGGATCAACAAACCAAAGAGGCGCTCGCCTTTGTAACCATTTTGGAAGAAGGAACTCAAAACGGAACGTCTAGTGATATCGACGGTTACTTTTCGATAAAATTAATCAATTAGAATTCTAACATTGTGTTTTCCTATTTAGAATATGAAACTAAACTTCTATCTCGTGAAAAAAATATATTGTGGAATGTTTCCATCTTGCCACAAGCTATCAATATCAAAGAGGTGAAAAATCTTCCAAGAGAAAACCACAAAAAAAAATCTAGAAGCTGCCATCGGCCATCGGCAATCGGCAATCTGCCATCGGCAATCTGCCATCGGCAAGCTCAGGCAGCTCAGGCTGCTCAGGCTGCTCAGGCTGCTCAGGCTGCTAAGGCTGCTAAGGCAGCAATGTTGACTGAGGCAATCGAGGTCAACCAGAAGATTTCTTTCTGTACAAAAATAAACTCCACACAAATATTTTTTATTCAAAAAAAAACTAGCGAATCATTACACCGCGTTTTTCCAACAATGGAATATGTGTGAAGTAAGATGGGTTGATGGATTCGGGAAGGAAAATATATTTCTTATCGAATATTTCACCGTTGATATAAAAGCTTAACCAATATTCGTTGTTCAATCCAAATACTTTATGCTGGATAGGTTCGATTAATGAAAAACTTAATGGGCTCATGTCGCCTAAAAAATGCCGCAAGGTGGATGTCATTACTTCTTCGCCCTTAAAAACGCCATAACCTTGACTTGCAATCATTACATTTTCGATGGGTGTTTGTTTCAAATTCACAATATAAACTTCCCAGATTTGTTCTTCCTCCGTCAAATTTAAATCAACAGGAATTACAGCAATGGCAATATCTTCAACAGCAATATGCTTAATATCTCTTAACATAATCTCTACTTCCTTAAACGCTTTTACGTTACCAATGTTGCAAAGATAACGTCAAATCCTTCTAATTAACAGACTAAAAACTACAATTTTTTGCATTAAAATTGGTCGTATTCATTTAGACGTAAAAAAAAGTAATTAAAATAGTTAAGGTGTACATAATTTTAGGGCTCCCCGAACGTATATAGGCAGATCGATCAGTGATTTATCAGCCGCTTGATTTCGGTGATGGCCTAATCGAACAATAATAATATTTTTGGAAGGAATGGCTACGATATATTGTCCCAAAATTCCACGACAATAAAATATTTTTTCGCCATCCACTTCAGAAATCCACCATTGATATCCATACTCAACATTAGGCTTTCCATTGTCTAATAACGGTGCCGGCATCACGCTTTCCATCACAAAAGAAGAATCGATTAATTGCTGTCCTTTCCAATTTCCCACATGTAAATACAATGCCCCTAACTTTGCAAAATCTCGTGCATTGGAATAAATACAACACGAAGCTTTCTCCATTCCTCCATCTTTATCGATGGTCCATTCAGCAGCATGTTCAGCACCCAAAGGCTTCCATAATTTTTCAGATGCGTACTCCGATAAATTTTTTTCAGTGGCACGCATCAAAACCATCGCTAGCAATTGTGTTGCACCGCCTTGATAATAATAATTCACACCGGGAGTATCCACCACTTCCAATCGATTCATCAAAGCTTTCAAATCCTTTCCGTAATACGCTTCGGTAGTCACGCTAAACAAACTGGCATAAGCTTCGTCCCAACTTAGTGCTGCCGACATCGTAATTAAATTCCGCAGCGTTAATTTTCCTTTACTGTTATTTGCATACTCCGGAATAAACTCCCTCACTGTTTGATCGAGACTTTTGATCTTACCTTCCTTCAAGGCCACGCCGGTGAGCATTCCAATCACACTCTTCGACATGGAAAAAGAATTTGACAAAGAAGAATCACTGTAACCATCCCAATACGCTTCGTAAACTAATGAATCATGATGGATCACCAAATAAGCAACACTGCGTTCTCGACTTAGTTCATTGGCCGTATTCGTATCCAACGTTTGCTTATTATAGGTTGAAGCTAAAGGCCAAGGTTGAGCAATTCCTGCTTCCACCTTTCGCTGAATAAAAATATCATTATCATCGATGTCGACGAAGTTATAAACAAGTGCTTTAAATATCCAGGCTTTACCACTTGTAAGAATCAAAAAACAAGCTAATAATATGACTACACCAACAACTTGAAAGATTCGCTTTACTACTTTTTTCACGCCTTTGAATTTAGAACTATTTATCAATATTAACTTTTGAGAAAACAATAAAGCCGGTATTCGTTCAATTATTTTACGAATTTACGCGACGCCAAATTATTTCCTAATTTTACTTGGATAAAGTAATTTCCACTTTTAAAATGAGCAGTAGGAATTACTATTTCGCTTTCTGTCGATAAAAAAATATTGCGATATATTTCTTTTCCCAGAACATCAAAAATACAAACTTCCATTTTCTCTTGTCCTCTTGTTTTACATCGAAGCGACAATTCATTTCCTACAGGATTCGGATAAACGAAAAAATCAAACGCATTCGCATTTTCAGGAATGCCTGTAAATGTAGCATGTAAATTAATATTATCAAGATACATCACTTGCCCAAAGTATCCTAAGTTTTCGAAAGAAAATAGAACTTCATTATTCCCTGCAAAAGCTGATACATCGATTGTATCCTTTCTCCATTGTGATGACGTTGGAACAAAAGCAGTGGTATTATTGGGTGGTGCTGTCGACAAATTAATTCCTCCTTTAAAATAGAGCGATGTAAACGTAACTCCACAATCGGTAGAAACAAGTACTTGCAATGAATCACTGTACTGCCCACCGTATGGAGTATAAGCCACATCAAAAACGAGCATTGCATTCTGAACATTAGTCAAATCATATTTAGCTGTCCAAACAGCATCATGCGCTCCGTTTGCATCATAATCAAAATTATTAAAAGTCATGCTATGACTACTTGCTCCAAAACCACCAACACTATTTGAAATTCCCCAATTACTTGCAATAAGACCAGTTCCTTGCAATTTCCAATTCGCATCAAAATTCCCATCCTCAAAATCTTCTTGCATCGGCAATAAACCATTATTTATTGTACTTATAAAATTTGTTTTAGTAATGGTATCACTTATTCCATTGTCTGTAACAATTATGGTCACATCAAAATTTCCACTGGTTGTGTACACTACCGTAGGGTACATCGCCGTAGAGTTTGTAGGATTAGCTCCTGGAAAACTCCATTCATAAGTAGCTGAAGAGGAGGACACACTATGAGGGACAAAACGAATCGTGTCACCTGGACAATAAAAAGTTTCGAAATTAGCTGAGAAATCAGCAATCACATTTGATACTTCATATAATTGATTTTCCCAAATTCCGAGATGCCATGTAGCTAAACGCAGTTTATTATCACGATAGAAAGGGACTAAACGCAACGGATAAGATATAGCCGGTAAATTTGTCCCGACTACTTGCCAATCACTCAAGGAATTATTTCTATAAAAAACTGGTCCATGATAAGTACCAAGATAAACACCACCATCGGTTCCAAATTGATGACACATTGATTCCACTTCAAATCCATTTAAAGTAGCAGTAGTTTTATTTGTCCAACCAGCGCCACTGTTCATAGTATGATACACTTTATTACCATTTGAACCTTTAGGATAACAGATCCATAATTCATCTGCATCAGTGCCGCTCAATGAAAAATTCAATTCGCGTTGATTTTGAGGAAGCGCAATTTGTGTCCAGGTTAATCCTCTATCTGTTGTCTTCCAAATTTTACTACTATTACCAATTACCTGTTGTGCATACAACACATTTTTATTCGCACGACTTTGCTCGAACCAATATACCCTATCATTTGCAATTGAACCGAAAGAAAACAATTCTGTGAACGAACTTCCGCCATTTGTACTCTTATAAATTTTATTATCTTTTCCTAAATAACAAACATTCCAGTAGTCCCAATCCCAAGCCATCCTTGAGCTGGAATTATCTACATAACTTTCATTCGGTTCTGTATTGATTGGAAAGCGACCAGCCACACCGTTCAACGTATCTGCTAACACAATACCATCAATATCGCTATAGTACGTTTTCTTTTCATTACTATAATTCACATATCCGGTGGGTGCTTCACCACCTCCCAACTGTTGAAATTCTCCTTGAGGATATCCATCTCTGCGTGCAGCATTCCCATTATGATATCGACCACCCACCATAATGTCGTCATTCCAACCTTGATCAAATCCCCAAAACGCACTTCCATAAATACCGTTTGTGCGTGATTCGTGTGTGGCTACAAAATCGATGGAATAATTGATTCCTCCATCACATGCCCACCAAAATTCTTCGGTAGTAGGAGATGTTTTATAAATTTTAAACTCTTGATTGTCGGGATGAATTTGCGGTATATTTCCAATGTATCCACCAACAGGTTGAAAAGTAGCACCTGCATCATCACTTCGCCACATACTCAATCCACCCACAATTATTTTATCTGCATCCAAATGGGATGCTATTAGTGCGGTGTTGTAATAAATTTGATTGTATGTATTGTTATTACCGTTAAATGTCATCATATTAGGATGAGTCGCTTGATTATATGGCGCACCAATTAGTCCGTGCGGGTGACTCCAAGATTCCCCACCATCATCACTTTTATAAACACCAATTTGTCCGTTTAACTGTAGCTGTGCGGTTGATTGACTTTGTCCAACCAACAATACATACACTCTGTTGGGGTTCGCTTCTGTAATGGTGATGCGACCACCCAAAGATTGAATCAATCCTGAATCAATAGGCGGTACATTAAACCAACCTGTAGGTTTAATGGTAAATGTTGCGCCACTATCGAGTGACTTATAGAAATAAGAAATCTTAGTGATGGCATCATAACGCAATGCAAACACAACGCTTGCATCACCGGGCTTTATGGCTACTGATTGACACTCTCCAGTAAAAATGGTGACCCAAGTGCTTCCTCCATCCTGCGATCGTTTTAAACCATATTCAGTGGCTGCATAAACCATTTGACTATTTGCAGGGTTATGTAAAAATTGCCAAACGGAAGTATTACTTAATGTTGCAATTGGTGCGCTCCAATTTCCACCGCCATTCGTTGAACGATACGATTCACGATCTGCATTCACCAAGACATCGTTTTCATCTACTGTATTAACAGCAATTGCACTTACTGTTGTCATATCTTCATTCAACGAAATAAAATCCCAAGACAATCCCTTATCGGTGCTTTTATATACTCCGCCATTTTCTCCGCCACAGTACAGCGTATTTGGATTACTAAAACTTTGGTCAATACAATACACATTTGCATGCCACGAAATTTGTGAAACCGTATCACTAGCACTATATCTACTTCTATAGTGTTTCTCGGGACCTGCGAAACTCCAAGGGGCCAACATTTTTGAAGCAGAAGTTTGTTGTGCTTTTTGCGTACTTTTTCTTAAGTCGATTTTTTCCTTTTGAGTTGGGAGTTTAATAGAACCATCCTGCTGAACAAAAGGTTGATTGTATCTGCGCCAGTGTTTATAATATGCTGTATGTTGATTAGGAACTTCCAATTGCAGCTTGTAATATTCATCGTGGGCTTTTTCAACTTGAAATACATTTGGATTTTCCGAGTACATCATTCGAACCCACTGTGGCAAATTAGGATCTGAAGTATTACTTGGCTTTAATAATAGCTGGGCGGTTACAAGATTGCCGGATAATACCAATAAAAGAATGATGTATAGTTTCTTCATCGTAGCTTGTATAAACTTTTAAATTGAACTGACTTAATAAACTTTGATTTTAATCTATGTTAATTTAATAATTATCTAAAAACACAAATATTTTCCAATGGCCCTTATCAAATTTCCTTAAGAAATTCAATGGTGCTTACTACAAATGTACCCATTTCAAAATAGCAACATTCGAACTTTTACCAATACTATGAACCGATTTCTTAACAATTTTATGAAAAATATTTAATAAAAACTTACTCGTTCACTATTTCAAAATCGAATAGTGATTTCAAGTGAAATAGCACCCTTGATTTAACTTCATCCATATCCATGGTCCTATTCAATTCTTTACTTAAAGACGTAACGCCTTTATCCGTAATACCACAGGGTACAATTTTATTGAAATAACTTAAATCGTTATTGACATTAAATGCGAAGCCATGCATGGTTACCCAGCGGCTACACCTTACTCCATATGCACAAATTTTTCTCGCTTTTTTATCGTCATCTCCATCTAACCACACCCCTGTTAATCCTGGCACTCGTCCAGCTCCAATTCCATATTCAGCAAGTGTAAGAATAATACTTTCCTCTAAAAAACGCAGGTACTTATGAATATCATTAAAAAAATGATCAAGATCAAAAATAGGATACCCTACTAATTGTCCGGGGCCGTGGTAGGTAATATCACCACCTCGATTTATTTTATAATAGGTAGCTCCAATTTCTTCCAGCTTTTGCTCATCCGCCAGCAAATGTTCCTCAGCACCACTTTTTCCCAATGTAAAAACGTGAGGATGCTCACAAAACAAAAGATAATGTCGTGGCGGAAAGTGTTGAGCAGGTTCTAATGTTCTATTCTCTACTTTTTGTCGAACTGTTTCCGCCAATAAAGATTCCTGCAAGTCCCAAGCTTGCTTATAATCGATTTCTCCGAGATCTTGAAAGGTTACTTTTTGCGTCATAAAGTATGCTGCAAAGATACCAAGATTGATTCAATCTCGTTTCATTTTATGATATTCATTGCCATCCAATTAATTATTCTGATCTTTGAGTATGAAACAGCTCTTTACAATATTTGCCTGCATGTTCTTTTATAGTGTACAAGCACAAACCTGGACACAACTGCTCGATTTTCCGGGCTCTGCAAGAGACGACGCTGCCGGATTTGTCATTGGAAATAATTTTTATGTTGGAACAGGATTAGATGGTGGTTTCAATGCACAAAGGGATTTTTACGTCTTGGATCTGACGAATGAAACCTGGTCAACAGGCAATTCATTGGCTGTTGGGATGGAACGACAGTATGCTACTTCCTTTAATACTAATAATTATGGTTATTTATTTGGAGGAATTGGTCCAGGGTTAAATTATTTCCAAGATTTGCAACGTTTTGATCCGATCAATTCTTTCTGGCAAACGATGACCCCCATGCCGTCGGCAGGACGAAGGGGTGCTGCTGCCTTTACCATCAATAACGAGGCTTATATTATTGGTGGCAATAACCCTTCTCAAATCGTCGCAAGAGAAGTATGGAAATACAATACTACCAATGACAGCTGGCAACAAATGAATGATTTTCCCTTTACTGGATTGTGGAGAGCGGGAGGATGTTCGATGAATGGTTTGGGGTACGTTTTTGGAGGGATAGATAGTGCTGGGATCTACAGCAATAAAATTTATCGCTATGATCCACTCAATGATCAATGGAATTTACTGACCACTTTTGCAGGTAACGGCAGGGCCTATACGCAATTGGTTTCGATCGGGAACAATATTCTGTTCTTTGGGGGCTATGAGAATGGAAATATTTATCAAGATGATTTATGGATGTATGATTTAACCAACAATACATTTATTCCTTACAATCCCATTCCATCTTTAGCCAGAAGAGGATATGTTTCCTGTGTTTGGAATAATACTATTTACATCAGCACAGGCCTCAATTCAATTCCTGCGCGTACAGCAGAAACATGGAAGGTGAATGGTATTGTTGGCTTAGAAAACATAGAACCTGAAACCTTTGAAGTTTATCCCAATCCGTTTACAGAATATATTCAACTGAATAAACATGGACATCTAGAAATTTTTGATTTACAAGGAAGGAAAGTGCATGAAGAGGAAATTGAAATAGGGAAAGTGAATTTGAGTTTTTTGGAAGCGGGATTCTATTATTTAAAATTACATTCATCAGGAAACGAATTTTACTCAACTAAGATTTATAGGTTGGATTAAATTTTTGATGGCACACTGATCTTTTATGATTGTTATGATTTTTCATGATAAAAAATTTAAACTCAAGAACAAAACGAGCCTAATTCTGAATTCTTAATTCTGCATTCTTAATTAGACCCAAGCCTCTCCCCTCGCGAGGCATCGCGACCTCTTCAAAAGGAGAGGGAGTTCTAATAATTTAGATGCATTAATAGCTCCACAAATTAATTCTGCATTCTGCATTCTTAATTAGACCCAAGCCTCTCCCCTCGCGAGGCATCGCGACCTCTTCAAAAGGAGAGGAAGTTCTATAAATTAAAATTTATTTAAACGCTCTGCAAATTAATTCTGAATTCTTAATTCTGCATTCTTAATTATTTCTCAATCCAATCTCCGTGCTCTTTGATTAAATCAATTAACGCATCCACTGCTAAATCGGTGTTGATACTTTTACGCACAACCTCACGGCCTTTGTAGAGGGTAATTTTGCCGGGACCGGATCCTACGTATCCATAATCAGCATCCGCCATTTCACCGGGGCCGTTAACGATGCAACCCATGATTCCAATCTTTAATCCTTTTAAATGATCAGTGCGTGTGCGAATTTTTGCGGTGGTTTCTTGTAAATCGAAAAGTGTTCGGCCACAGCTAGGGCAAGAAATATATTCGGTTTTACTGATGCGTGTTCGTGCTGCTTGTAAAATTCCGAATGCCAAACTATTTATCTTTTGCGGGGAGATGGATGAGTTCGTTGAAATCATCACTCCATCGCCAAACCCATCTAACAGCAATGCGCCTAAGTCGGTAGAAGCGTACAATTGAATTTGCTCTTCGGTTAATCCATTATACAATCTATGAATGACTACGGGTACATCCAACTTCATTTGCTTCATCAAAATAAATGCTTGGCGCAATGCGGGCATTGCATGTTCATTCTTGGTATACAATAATAAAACCACATTCGAATCACTCATAACTTGAATATGCTTTCCAAGTTCCGCAATACCATCAGCCTTCACCGAAATAAAATTAAGCTGCTTCGATTTATTTTCAGCAACTAAAAATCCATCTAACGAAAACAAGGGATAACAACGATCCTTCTCCTTCCAAGCTTTTGCATCCACAATAATTCCCAACGTACCGGGTATTTCAAAATCAATATTTCGATCTCCAGTATAAATATAATCGCAAGCCTGATCGCTCAAATTCCATTTATCGGTAGGCACAGAATAATTGTATCCCACTGGAAAAAAGGATGCAGCAGAAAGCTTTTCTATTTGAGAATAATCGGCGATGACACGAGGTACTTGATGAGCGCCTAAATTATTCACTTCAAAACTTTCGCGGCGTTCATAATTAAATGGAGTAAATCCAAACTCAACATTTGAATTCAATATAATTCGTTCTGCATCCATCTTCAAAGGAGGAAAATCAGGCAAGGCTGCATGTGCTGCTCTCTTTGCATATCTTTCCACCAACGCTTTTGCAATTGGAATTTCAAATTCTGGATCTTCTGTCAAAGAAACTCTAACGGTATCGCCTACACCATCTTCCAGTAACGTACCAATTCCTACTGCTGATTTTATGCGTCCATCTTCTCCTTCTCCGGCTTCGGTCACTCCTAAATGCAAAGGATAATTCATTCCTTCATCACGCATTCGGAGAATCAGCGTACGATAAGCTTGCACCATTACTTGCGGATTACTCGACTTCATGCTCAGGACGATATTATGATAATTTTCTGCTTCGGCAATGCGTAAAAATTCCAACGCCGACTCTACCATGCCATGTGCAGTATCGCCATAACGACTCATGATACGATCGCTCAGCGAGCCATGATTCGTTCCGATGCGCATCGCAGTTCCATACTCTTTGCAAATTTTAAGTAAAGGAATAAAACGTTCTCGGATGCGATCTAGCTCTTCATGGTAAGCGGCATCGTCGTATTCAATAAACGCAAACTTCTTCTTATCGGCAAAATTTCCTGGATTAATTCGCACTTTTTCCACAATGCGTGCAGCGGCTTCCGCGGCGTTCGGTGTGAAATGAATATCGGCAATTAACGGCGTTTTATATCCTCGTTTCGCTAATTCCTGTTTAATATTAGCGAGATTTTTTGCTTCATTAATACTTGGGGCGGTGATACGTACAAATTCACAACCGGCCTCAATCATTCGTATCGATTGTTCCACGGTAGCCATAGTGTCCATCGTATCCGTGGTGGTCATACTTTGCACTCGAATCGGATTAATCCCTCCTATGCCAACGTCTCCTAACATCACTTCACGAGTTAACAAACGATCATATCGGGTGAGGCTATTACAATACAGTCCAGAAAGCTTTTCTAACGTCATACAAGTGCAAAGATACTTGACAAA
>JBJXGU010000008.1:0-26208 GCA_046160245.1 Bacteroidia bacterium | reverse complement strand
CATTTTTCAATTTTACTGTTTTCAATAGTGACATATTGACTAGCCAAAACTTTAATCCCTGCTATGTCAATACTACTTAAGTTGGAGCTGTTTTTTATAATGAACCCGCGAATTAATACATGGTTACTTTTAACCGTAATGATTTCACATTTGTAATCTCCATCAAGGATAACTTCGCCTTTTGCAAGTAGTGAAATAGGTTGGCTGATGAGAATATTTCCTTGTTTGTAATGTCCACGTTGAATTTCTATGGTATCAAAAGGTTGTGCCGAGTTAATAGTCTTTTGTATAGACAAAAAATTGGTGTTGTACCCACATTTAATTACAGACGCATTCAACTTGAATGTAACAAGCAGAATAAAAATGAGTAGGTAATACTTTTTTTTCATTGAGTTAATAAATGGCACTTACTTCATTCCATGTGAGAGGTTTGCTCTGTGTGAGTAGAGCTGCAGCCCCTTTAAGTTGTTCTGTGCTTCTGAAAACGGCTATAGCGCTGCCCATAGGACTTCTTATTTCTTCTGATTGAAGGAAGAATGCTTTATCCGATTGAACAAATCCTCCTGCCCTTGCATAATCAACAAAGTAGATAAAGTTGATTTGTGATTGAATTTTTTCGTTGTTCTTGATGTAATTGTTTAAGCAGTTCACATCATCGAATTTGTAAAGTTTGTTGGTTTTCGTGATAATTTCTGCTCCAAATTTTAGATCTGTAAGTATCATTTTGCAATGTGTACATTCATCTTTTCCTATTCGAATAGGAGACGGCTCAGAGGAATTACAAGCTCCTAAAAACAGTAGTAAACATGCGGTGGCAATGTGCATACCCATTTTGATTGGATTCGGATTGTTTTTTGTAGATTTCTTGTTTGACCAAATCGTGTAAAACAAAACACTTACTGCAATTATACTTGCAACAACAATAATCCATCCTCCATGATCGGGCCCAGAGTAAGCGGTGAAGTTGAGTAAATTTTTATAACCTACAACAGGTGGCTGGTAACTCATGCCTGGGACTTGAATGGCAGCATGTGGATCTAAATTGTGTCCGTAATCATAGCCCCAACGGTAAAAATCGTAGAGTGCTGCTACTCCATAAGTGATTCCGGTAAGGGTGTAAATTTTAAGAATGGAAAGCTTGTTAGTAATGGATGCTAATAAACCAATTGCAATGTAAATACCAATGAGAATACCAATATATTGCAATTCCGGGAACATTTCTTCTTTAATCAATCGCATTCCAATGTAGTGATTCAATCCATTGATGATGTCGAAGGCTCCACTCAAGTGATTGTGCCAAATTTTCATATTTAATCCCTCGGGATATTGAGGTGCCCACAATTGAATTTGCCAAAGTGGAAGAAAATAAGTTGCCAACATGGACAAAGAAGAAAGTGCAATAAGTAATCTTGATATTGGTTTCATAGTTTTTTTTATTCACTTAAAAAGGGGACTCTATGGTTGTACAACGAGTCCCCTAGAAGAATTAATTACTTTGTTTCAGCCGCTAAACCAGCTTCTGAGGTTTCACCTGTGCCCCATTTCAAAGGAGTGGAAGATCCAGCAGGAGATACTCTTATGTATCCTTGCATTTCTTGATGCAGTGCTGAGCAGAAATCTGTACAATACATAGGGAAAACACCAACACGATCTGGACTCCATTTTAATGTAGAAGTCTCACCGGGCATGATCAACAATTCTGCATTGTTAGCACCTTTAATTGCAAAACCATGTGGTACATCCCAATCTTGCTCAAGGTTGGTAATGTGGAAGTAGAGTACATCTCCCATTTTAATTCCTTCAATATTATCAGGCGTAAAGTGAGAGCGAATACATGTCATGTATACATGAACTTGATTACCTTGACGAACAACTTTTACATCTTTTTCACTTTTAGTGACATAGGGGTGTTTATTGTTTTCTATCTTGAAGAATTTCACACTATTGGGCGCTACTAATTTTGCGGGTAATGCTTCGGCATAGTGAGGCTCACCAATCGTTGGGAAGTCAAGAAGCAATTTCATTTTCTCGCCTGAAATATCATAGATCTGTGCAGATTGTGTCAGTTCAGGTCCTGTTGGTAAGTAGCGATCTTTTGTAATTTTATTATACGCTATTACATATTGTCCATGTGGCTTAGCAGTAGGTCCGCCAGGAATGCATAAGTGACCAATAGAATAATAAGTTGGGACGCGATCCACAACCGTTAAGTTTTCAATGTTCCATTTTACGATTTCAGATGAAACAAACATTGAAGTATATGCAAATCCTTTTCCATCAAATTCTGTATGTAGAGGACCTAAGCCTGGCTTCTTCACTTCACCATGTAATACAGATTCGTATTTTAAAACGGGAATTCCTTCAAATTCTCCTTCGAAATTTTTCGCATCAATAGCAGCTATCATTTTTTCAAAAGAGAATACCGGAATTAAAGCTGCTAGTTTACCGGAACCTACGATGTACTTTCCACTTGGATCTACATCACAACCGTGTGGAGATTTTGGACATGGCATAAAATAAACGATGTCTTTTAACTCAATAGGATCCAATGCAAGTACTTCTTTTATCATGGTAGATGTGGCGGAATGGGTTTCATCGCTATATACATTATGTGCATAGTTTACGTTTAACTTCTTTCCTTTTCCGGCTGCAATATACTGTTCTGCTTTTTTCCAGTTTACAGCCATAATAAAGTCTTTGTCCTTTTGAGATGCGTTTACCTCTAATAATGTATTCGCTAATTCAGTGTTGTAGCAACTAAAGAAGAACCAATCTTTGGATACACCTCTTCCACCTCTGGATAAATCAAAGTTGATTCCGGGTAATAACAATTGGAAGGCTACTGCCATATTTCCACTTTCTTTATTAATGCTTACAAAAGAAACAGTGCCTTTAAAATTCTTTTTATAGGAGTTGATGGGTACGTCAACTGTTTCGCCGCCATAATCAAGTGGGAATGAAAAACGAGTTCCTGCTACTGCATATTCCGAATTCTCAGTTAAGAATGGAGAGGAGTGGTTTCCGGATGCATTTGGAATTTCAATAACTTCTTCCGTGCGAAAAGTTTTTAAACTGATACGTGCGATACGAGGTGTGTTATTTCCATTGATAAAAACCCATTTGCCATCGTGTTCACCTTTGGTGGTTGACAATGCTATATGGTGACTATCATCCCATGGTGTAAAACCATGTGATGTATTCAACATTGGTTTCGTTTCTTCAGAATATCCCCAACCTGTTTGAGGGTCTTGAGAAAATACTGGAATTACACGGAATAACCTTCCGGAAGGAAGTCCATATACGGATACTTGTCCGCTAAATCCACCGGATACAAAATTGTAATAAGTATCATGTTTCCCAGGGGCAACGTAAACTTTTTCAGCTGCATCCCCTGTAATAGCTTGGGTAGGATTTTTTGGAGTGCAGCCTGTAAATGCAAACATCAACAGCGGAACTGCAGTGGCTGTAATTAAGTGATAGATTTTCATTTTTTATAGTTGTAATTAGGTTAAGTATATTTATTTTTCTCCATCGTTGTGACGCATGAATTCAACTACTTGTCGAGCCTCATCATGCGTTAAATTTTGATTGGGCATACGAATTAAACATTGCTCAAGCATTAACTGTGCATCTGGATCCTCATCTAACATTATCTCCACATTTAAAATCATGTTCATGATCCAAACTGGTGTTCTTCGCTTGGTAACCTCTTTCCAACCCGGACCTACTACTTTTTCATCGGTAAGTTTGTGGCAAGACAAACATTTACCATCATAAATTTTTTCGCCGTTAGTTACCCATTCCTGATTTAACGGATTTGTAAGTGCTAGTTCTTTTATTTCTACGCCATGCACTTCTGGTTGCTCTGCGGCAGCCTCAACAGGAGAGGGTGAGTTTTTTGCCGCCTGTTCAGCTTCTTGTTTGGAGGTGCAAGCAAAAAGAGAAAGACTCAGCAGGCTTGCCATTAAAATTTTTAATTTCATAGTGGTTGTTTTTTGTTAGTTTATTAAAAGAGTAGGATGTCTTTAATTACTATGCAAACGTACTTCCGCTGTGTAATGATGAAAAGGATGAATGTCAGCTCGATTTATGACTTAAGTCAAAAAAGCAGTCTTTCTTATAAAAACAAATGGATCTCAAATAGGGAGATGATGAAGATCAGCTCTTGTTTTTTCAGGAAGTTATTATTTTGTCGGTTATGTTTTCAAGAACATTTGCATATGCTTTAAGGGCTGTGACCTTTGTGGCTCAGCGAAGTATCGAAGGGCAAAAGGTAAGTTTGGATGAGTTAGCCTCTTCCATTCAGCTCTCCCAGCACTACTTAGGAAAAATTATGCAAGAATTGGTGCGAAAAGGATTCTTAAGCTCTGTGAAAGGGCCGGGAGGTGGTTTTTGGCTGGATAAACAAAGGAATGATATTACTATTTATGAGTTGTTAATTGCAATGGATGGGGATCAAATTTTAAATTCATGCTTAATGGGTAGACTCAAGTGTAATTCAAAAAATCCTTGCCCTATGCACGATGAATATTTAATATGTCGAAATAGATTGATCGAATTGATGAAAAAAACATCCATTAAAAAATGGAATGAATCAATTGAACTATAAAAATTTGTTCAAAAAAAAGAGTCGCATGTTTTGCGACTCTTTTTTTATAGAATGGACTGTTTATTTTATTTGAATCTTTTTTACGCCGCTACTTTCTCCAGCCGTAATTTGTAAAAAATATAAACCAGAACTTAATTCAGATATATCAATATCATATTTGTTTGAATGAACGTCAAGTTTTGTTTCAAGTACGCGAACTCCAGTTATTGTATAGATTTCGATTAGCTCTATAGGTTCGGTTAGTTCAGATGTAACAGTAATAAAATGATCCGCTGGATTTGGATGCGCTTCAAACTTTAATGTGTTTAATGGCTCATTAATGCCTGCGCTTAACCCATCATACTTTGCAATAAATACACTTGCTGAACCCGGACTTGCTGTAATAGGAGCCGTAGCGCCTAACGTTAGCGTACCTCCGAAATTACCTGCTACTGTACAAATTCCATTTGCATCAAAAACAACAGCTTTCCCTTGGTCATTACTGCTTCCTCCAATCTTTTGTACCCATAACAACGTTCCTGTTTGAGAGTATTTTGCAATGAATGCATCTTTACCGTTTGTTGAAACGAGTGTAGGCCCGGTTTGAGCTGTAGTTGAAGCAAAGACAGTCGTGGCGTTGAAATGTCCCGTTACATAGGTACTTCCTCCTGGATCTGTTACTGCTCCATTGCTAACTTCATTGTTATCTCCATTGATACATTTAATTTGACGAGCCCAAGCACACGTTCCATCGCTTCCGTTTAATTTAGCAACAAAGCCATCGCCATTACCTGCTGGAAACATTGCGTAGGCTTCAGTTAAAAGTATTCCAGGGCCAAAATTTAATGTTGCATAAAAGTTTCCTGTGCAAATAGGATTTCCCCAAGGATCTTGACTCATTCCATTTATTTGTTGACCTAAATTGCCACCATATCTTTTCACCCAAGATTGAACGCCACTTGAGTTTAATTTAGAAATAAAAACATCTGCTCCTGTACCAACGGGGTTTAAGTTGACACCACCAAAAGATGCAACACTATTGCAAAATCCCGCCCAATAAATTGCATTGGCGCTTACACTTAAGCAAAGGGCACGATCATCGTTACTTCCTCCTCCTTTAACTCCCCAAACACCATTTCCTTGATCATCTAATTTCATGATGAAAGCATCATCAAAACCTCCAGCTGGAGCTGCCAAGCTGATAGGTCCAAAGGTCAAAGCTTGTGAATAGCTTCCACCAATATAAATGTCATTACCTAATGTCTTTATACTGGAAATAAATTCGTTTCCATTTCCAGTGAGCACTTTCGACCAAATCAATGTTCCTGTTGGACTGTACTTTGCAATGAAACTATCTCCATTGCCACCTGGATTAATATAAGTAGTTCCGCCAATAGTAACATTATAACTAAAATAACCTGTAACTATAACATTTCCTAAAGCATCAGTGGCAACACCGTTTGCAATTATGGTTGTTGTTCCGGTGCCGCTTAGTTGATTGGTCCATTGATGAGCCCCAGCTGAATTAAATTTTGAAAAATAAAAATCGGAGAAGGCTGCTGCAGTTAATGTAGTGCCACCAAAATTTCGGGTACCCTCGAAATCTCCACAAACATATACATTGCCCGTTGCATCTCGATCCATTCCTATTGATCCATCAGCATTTGACCTACCACCTAGAGCAGCCGTCCAAGACCATGTTTGTGATGTTGCATTCATTGTGATAATTAGACCAGTAATTACCTTTAATATTTTTTTCATTGAACTGTAGTTTTTATTTTATTCCACTAAAATAGGGCTAGAAATGGTAATACTAAAGTAAGATCTCATCTATAGACCTAAATTACTGCTAATCAGTAGTTCTTAATTCAAAATAAGAGACTAATTTTAATAGAGGTATGAAAAAATAGCGGGAAGGGATAGCTTTATTTATTTACTAAATATGTAAAGCTCTATTATCAGTAGCGGCTAAACAAGCTTCTTTAAAAGACTCTGAATAGGTAGGATGAGCATGGCTAATTCGAGCAATATCTTCAGCAGAGGCTTTAAATTCCATGGCTACAACAGCTTCAGCAATCATATCAGCCGCCCTTGGACCAATCATATGAACCCCTAAGATTTCATCCGTTGTGGCATCACTTAAAACTTTAATAAATCCATCTAAATCCATACTGGCACGTGCTCGCCCACTGGCTTTAAATGGAAAACTTCCGGATTTATATTTCACTAATTTACTTTTTAGTTCTTCTTCAGTATATCCAACGGATGCTACTTCAGGCCATGTATAAACTACGCCTGGAATTAATAAATAGTTGATATGTGGTTTTTGTCCTGCAATTTTCTCAGCAACAAAAATACCTTCTTCTTCTGCTTTATGAGCGAGCATGGCACCTTTTACAACATCACCAATAGCATAAATACCAGGTGTGTTCGTTTCTAAATATTCATTCACTGGAATTCTTCCTCTCTCATCCAATGAAATTCCAATATTTTCTAAACCTAAATTTGCAGTATATGGAGATCTCCCAGTAGAAACTAAACAATAATCACCACTAAACTCAATCTCCATTCCTTCTTTGCTGGATGTTGCTTTAAGCGTTACTTGATTGTTTTTGGAAACTACAGAAGTAACACCATAATTTAAATAAAAATTAAAACCTTGTTTCAATAAAATTTTCTGCAGTTCTTTTCCCAACGATCGATCCATAGAAGGGATGATTATATCTGCATATTCAATTACGCTTACTTTCGATCCTAAGCGTGCGTAAACAGATCCCAATTCAAGCCCAATTACTCCACCTCCAATGATTAATAAATGTTGTGGAACTTCTTCTAATTTTAACGCTTCCGTCGAAGTAATTATTCGCTTTTTGTCAATGGAAACTCCCTTTAATGTAGTGGGTTTTGAACCCGTAGCAATAATTATTTTTTCGCCGGAAATTGTTTCAGTGCTTCCATCTTCTTTTGTGATAATAATATTTTTAGCATCTTTAAAACTACCGTGTCCTTGGTAGACCGTAATTTTATTTTTCTTCATTAAGAAACGAATGCCATCTACAGTTTGTGAAACCACTTCTGCTTTTCGTTTTACCATCTTTTTGAAATCTAATTTCAAATCTGTCACCTCAATGCCATGAGCATTGAACTGATGTTTGGCTTGGTGAAAATGTTCAGAAGAATCAAGTAAAGCTTTGGATGGAATGCATCCTACATTTAAACAGGTGCCACCTAATGCACTGTATTTTTCAATTAAAGCTGTTTTTTTTCCAAGTTGTGAAAGTCGGATCGCGGCCACATATCCTCCCGGTCCTGATCCAATCACAATAGCATCGTACATTGACATTTTAAATTAATTAAGAGTACAAAATTAGTTGTAAAATAGGTGAAGTTTGGTATTTATTTTTTTCGTTTAAAAATCAGACCTAAAAAAGTGATTGCCAAGAAGAATGCAGCACCAATAAAAGAGCAACGTCCTATCAGATCACCGTGTTGAGTGTAAAATGTGAGTTCGTTATTCAGATTGATTTCTTGTTTAATGCAAGCTGGAACCCACCATTCGGTAGGTTGAGTGATTTCCCCTTTTTGGTTGATAAAACAAGAAATCCCGGTGTTTGCAGATCTTGCAATGCTTCTTCTGTGTTCAATGGCTCTTAAACGCGCATATTGGCAATGTTGTCTATAACCAGGAGTGTCATCCCACCAGCCATCATTTGTCATGATGCAAATAACGTTCGCGCCTTTACGAATATATTCACCAACATAGTCACCGTAAACCGATTCGTAACAAATCACGGGAGCTGCAATGATTTTTTCGCTTTTAAAAACGCTCGGTGATTCTTGATAGCCTAAGCTTCCTGTAGTACCGCCTAAATCAATCGCAAAATCATCTAAGTAGCCAAAAATACGGGGGAATGGCATTTTCTCTACCCCTGGTACTAATCTGGATTTAAAATGTAAAGGCAACTTATTGCTATTGCTAATTTGTACGGCTGCATTGTAAGCGTCGTAATAACCAGGACCATCAATGAATTTACGAGCCGTAGAGCTGATTTTTTCATCAGGCTCGAAATAACGATAATAAGAAAGTCCCGTAAGTATTTTAAGATTCGGATAGTTTTTTACAAACTCATGGAGCCTTTCTATATGTGGATGATTTTCTAAATCTGAATTCCAAATTCCATCCGGCAAAGCGGTTTCCGGTAATATTAATAGTTGAGTTTTATTACTGAGTTGGCTGATGGCAAGTTGAAGGATTTTAGTGAGCTGTTCATCGCTATTCCCACTAAACTTTTCATGATAGGGGTCTATGTTGGGTTGTACTAATACCACCTCAATAGGATCCTGTTTTTCCTGGAAATTGTTTAATATAAAATAAGAAACTCCAATCGGAAAACTGATCAGTAAGAACAGGGTTATTACAATTTTTGGCTTGGATTTTTTTCCTGCTAGGATGAAGTGATAAATAATAATATTGATGAGTATGATCCAAAAAGTTCCGCCGAGCACACCTGTGTATTCGTACCATTGAACCATGTTTATCCATGATGCAAATCCATTTCCGAAGTTTAACCAGGTCCAGCTTAAATCCCAATCTAAATGGAAATACTCGAAGGCTACCCAATAAATGGGTAAAGAAGTATAACCAATTCCATTTCCAAATTTTAAGCGTGTCATATGAAAAAAATGGAAGGTGAAGGTCATTAATAAAGCATTCGCAGCAACCGCTCCAAACATTCCAAAGGGACTCGCATACCAAATCCACCAAGTGTTGAGAATATTAAAAAGAAAAAAGCAAAGATAAGAGTAAGGAAAAAGTCTGGATTTAATTTTGTTGATTTTCGCTTGATATACCGTATTCTCAAGAAGAAGTAGCGGAATTAGTGCAATGAAGAGTAAAGGGGCAAATCCGTAAGCAGGCCATGCCGCCCAAAATAGAAGGGCGGATGTGAAAGCTAAAATTATTTTATGTGATGGAGTGTCCCGAATATTCATGAACTGCAAATTTAATTGGATATTTTAATTTTTTAAGTTGATTTAATTTCTTGTTTATAAATTTTACCCATTACCTTGTGAAAAAGTGGAATAAGGTGGGTTTTCATTTTTGTTAAAACTGCTCAGTGCAAGGATAACGAGAATTGGAAAAACAGGAAGTCTAAATCTAGCTGAAGCAGATGGACCCGAGAGTATAGTGAAGTAAATGATAGTGGCAATTAGCAAAAGCTTGTGCCTGCGAATTAGCGATCTAGTAAATAAACTATTAATGAACAAGAGAAAGAGTGCAATTGATGCAAATACAACAAAGCAATAATAGATTAAATATAGAATTGGCCATTGATTTAACTCATGAAGAACTCCGCTTATCCCATTCATTGAATATGTATTTTTTAAGGATGGTGTTTTTTCAACATTTTCATATCCCACGCGCCAGAGTTCAAGGTCCCATCTTCCTGTTTCTAGTAGAAACTTAAAGACTCCATACCCATGAAGTAAAAAAAAGTGGATAGGATGCGCAGTAATTTCTTGTCGAATAAATAGGTCAATACTTGCACATTGAGATGCATAGGATTCGTTTCTCAAACTTAATTGTAAAGAATCAATTTTATTTTTGGCATAGGTTTCGTTTTCATAAAAGGAAAGTAATGCCGGCATGGTATAATTGATGATCACTTTTCTGCCAATTCCTGAATACTCAGCAATACCAGTTTGATGATAGTTTTTAAGAAAGAAACTTCCTAACAGAAGCACGTGAAATAATGCAGCGGGAACTTGTCGTATTGCGACTCTTTGGTTGTTATGGACGATAATACTGTATAAACTATATCCTAACCATAGAAAAAGCGCCACCGGTTTAATAAGATAGGCGAGGGCTAGTAAGAGATGATGAATGTAGAAATACTTAAACTTACCACTCTTTTCAAATTTTAATAAATAATATACACAAAGCAATATTGAAGTTTGAAAAAGTATTTCCGACATGAAAACCGTAGCATATAAAAATTGGCTCGGGAAGAATAAAAAGAAGAGGAGGTATAAAGATGTTTTCTTCGTATCTGGACTAATTAATTTAAAAATTTTGTATCCAATAAATATATTTAATATAGAAAGTGCACACTGTAAAAGTATTGGAAGAAAATCCGATTGAAATAGAATTTGTGTTAAAATTAAGAACACAGGATAGCCGGGTGTCCTTCTGTTGTAAAGCGAAATGTCTAGATTCGAAACAGTGTAATCACCGCTGTAGGTGGTGCCGTAATCAAATAAATTTTTTGCTTGGTAAATATATTCATCTGAATCAGCTGTCTTGGTTTGATGGTGCATTTGTGCATACACTAAGAAGAAAAGTTGGGTGGATATTAGCAATACCCACAGTACACTCTCTTTTTTTAGGACATCAATAAATCGCATTAGTATCCAATTTTGTAAATGACGCCTGTTGGACTTTTCGGCCCAAATAGTTTTTGTGTGACGATATAAATATTTCCTTTTTCATCTTCCCCAAAGCTATTTATTTTGCCGTTGATTTCATTGTTTTCCTTTTCGGTAAAGATAGGTCCTCGTTCCCACAATTTGGTTTTTACATTGTAAACTAAATACCACAATACACCTTTCCAATCTCCAAAAATATAGTACCCATGTAATGAAGGGAATTCCCTCCCTCGATAAACATATCCACCAATTACACTGACCCCTTCCGAATGATCGTATTCCGCTATAGGACCTGCATATTTTGAAGCATCACATCCATCAGGAGGATCAAAGCAATGGTTGCCTTCCATCAAACGCCATCCGTAATTTTTTGCCTTTTCAATAATGTTTACTTCTTCATATTTGTTTTGACCAACATCCGCACAAAAAAGTTGTTGTGTAGCGCGATCAAATGAAAAGCGCCAAGGGTTTCTTAATCCACTTGCCCATATTTCGGGTTGAATGATTTCACTTTTTGCGTAAGGATTATCCGAAGGTATTTTATAACCATTCGAGGTGTTTATGTCAATTCGAATTATTTTGCCGAGTAGCGTATTTAGGTTTTGTCCATTTCCACTTACGCCATGTTGATCGCCACCACCACCGCCATCTCCTAATCCAATGTATAAGAATCCATCAGCACCAAAAGCCATTTGTCCACCGTTGTGATTGCTTTCCGGCTGTGGAATGGTGAGGATTATTCTCTCGCTTTTTTCATCGGCAAGGTTCGGATCGGATGAAACTTTGAATTCAGAAACACGACTTTCATGATCCATATCTTTCAGTTCTGTTTTCGCAGAATAATAAAGATAAAATAATCCGTTCGCTTTGTAGTTGGGATGAAAAGCCATTCCTAATAATCCTTTTTCAGAATAGGCAATATTAAGTCCGTCCAGTTTTGAAGAAATATTGATAAATGGGTTTTCAATTTTAATTCCATTTCGAATAATTTTTATTTTACCACCTTGTTCCATTACGAAAAGCCGATTGGTTCCATCAGTAGGTGAAAATAGACCGATGGGCGATGTATACCCTCTGGCGATCTCCGTTAATTTTAATCGTAACGGAGTTTGTGCATTTAGAGAGTACGTGAAGAGGCAACATAGGATCAAAATGATTCTCATAGTTATTTGTTTTAGAATCTTTAAAAGTAGAGAAAATTTCGATACTTCCTTTTTATAACTTTGCCGTTATGGGAGAAGGTTTGGAATTGAGTGTCCGGTATTTTCAATTGTTGTTTAAGAATCCATTTGGTATAGCGCACGGTACAAGAAATAGTACGGATGCTATTTTTGTTAGAGCTTCTTTTATGGGAATTGAAGGTTATGGTGAAGCCGCCGTCCCTCCATATTTAGGATATGATGTCCCTGCTTTAGTACGTTCTTTTTATAATTATTTTCCAGCTGAAATGAAGGGCAGCGATGCAATTCGAGCCACCATGACGAAATTAGCAGAAGGGAATTCAACGATTCCGAAGCCACTTAAAACTGCAGTGGATATTGCTATGTACGATCTCTTCGCACGTCTTACTCAACAAACAGTTCGAAAAATTTTTGATATTCGGGATGAAAAAAATGTGTTATGTTCTTTTACTTTAGGAATCAGCTCAGTGGATGAATTGGTTCAGAAGTTGAATGAAACATCTGATTTTTCTCTTTTCAAAATAAAATTGGGTGGCGAGAATGATAAGGAAAGAATAGAAGCATTTTTGAAGAATTCTCGTTCGCAATTTTGTGTTGACGCGAATCAAGCGTGGCGGAGTGTCTCTGAAAGTTTAGAATGGATGCAATGGCTTAAAGAGCGTAATTGTTTGTTTGTAGAGCAACCACGTCCCGTTGCATTGGAAAATGAATATAAAAGTTTGTTTCAGTCATCTCCATTGCCTATTATTTTAGATGAGTCCATTCAGGGATTGGCTGATTTGGAAAGATTAAGTAAGGTATGTCATGGTATCAATGTAAAATTGTTGAAATGTGGAGGGATAGAACCAGCCCAAGTGCTCGTTCGTCAAGCAAATAAGCTTGGATTAAAAGTATTGATCGGTTGTATGTCGGAAGGTACTTGCGGAGCCATGGCTGCAGCGCAACTGAGTCCATGGGCCGATTGGGTTGATTTGGATGGTCCGCGATTGATTAGTAATGATCCTTTTACCGGAGCCGTCTATGATAATGGTTCGTTGTTGCTCTCAACTTTGCCAGGATTAGGAACTGATTTAATAGAGAAGAATTTTTTTAATCCTTGAGGAAGAGTTTCGAACATTCCCTGAAAATTTTTATACCGCAATTGTTATTTCGCTAATTTTGAAGGATGATTACCATTCGTCCTGCCATAGAAAAAGATGTATCTCGGATCACCGAAATTTATAATGATGCAATACGTAATACAACAGCAACATTCGATACGGAAGAGAAAAGTTTAGAGGATCGTGTCGATTGGTTTCGTGCGCATAAATCCATTCATCCAGTTTTAGTAGCTGAAATGAATGGAAGTGTGATTGGTTATGCTTCTTTGAGTAGATGGAGCGAACGTGCCGCTTATGATTCTACTGCCGAAACGAGTTTGTATGTTGATAAAGATTTTCGCAAGCAAGGTGTGGGTAAGCAATTGCTGGAAGTATTGGTGCTGGAAGGTGAGCAGTTGGGATTGCATTCATTGATAGCAAGGATTACACATGGCAATGAACAAAGCGTTTATCTGCACGAACGATTAGGGTTTATTGTCATCGGCACACTTCGTGAAGTAGGTGTAAAATTTGGTGCGTATCACGATGTGCATATGTTACAAAAAGTGTATTAATTTTTTGATGATAAATATTTTAAGGAGCATTTTATTAGAAGTAAAGTAGTATGGCGAAAACGAAAACCGTATTTTATTGTCAAAATTGTGGAGCCAATTCTGTGAAGTGGATTGGTAAATGTCCTTCTTGTAACGAGTGGAATACCTATGCAGAAGAAGTGATTCAACCCACTGCGAAGGAGAATCAATGGAGAACATCACCACTCAAGGAATCAAAAGCGAATAAGCCGCGGTTAATTTCTGAAATTGCTTTGGAGTCAAGTCCGCGAATCACAATTCCTGATGCAGAATTGATGCGTGTACTCGGTGGAGGAATTGTTCCAGGGTCGTTAATTTTATTGGGTGGTGAGCCGGGCATCGGTAAGTCGACATTGCTCTTACAATTGGCGATAAATTTAAAAGGAAAGAAAGTTTTATATATTTCTGGAGAGGAAAGTGAACATCAAGTCAGGATGCGCGCCGAACGTATTGGAAAATTGCAAAGTGAATGTTATATCTTAACAGAAACAACTACACAACAAATTTTTCATCAAGTAGAAATTTTGCAACCCGATATCGTCATCGTCGATTCTATTCAAACACTATATTCTAATGTTTATGAATCGGCGCCCGGAACGGTTTCGCAAATACGCGGATGTGCTGGTGAGTTGTTGCGTTTTGCAAAGGAAACGGCAACTCCTGTTTTACTCATCGGACATATTACAAAAGAAGGTTCCATAGCAGGACCAAAAGTATTGGAGCATATGGTAGATACCGTCTTGCAATTTGAAGGCGATCGTCATCATGTGTATCGAATTTTACGTGCTATAAAAAATCGTTTTGGCTCCACCGCCGAGCTTGGAATTTATGAAATGCAAGGAGCAGGATTGATTGAAGTTGCCAATCCATCTGCATTACTTTTATCACAACGCGATGCAAGTTTAAGTGGTACTGCTGTTGCATGTACCATGGAAGGCGTGCGTCCGTTTTTAATAGAGACCCAAGCCTTGGTGAGCTCTGCAGTTTATGGGACGCCACAAAGATCTACAACGGGTTATGATTTGCGTCGACTTAACATGATTTTAGCGGTGCTTGAAAAACGATGTGGATTTAAATTAGGTGCTAAAGATGTGTTTTTAAATATTGCAGGTGGAATACGTGTTGAAGATCCTGCTATCGATCTTGCTATTATTTGTGCTATACTTTCTTCTTCTGAAGATTTGTCTATCGATCCCTCTTATTGTTTTGCCGGAGAAGTGGGTCTAACTGGTGAAATCAGACCCGTAAATCGCATTGAAGCTAGAATCAACGAAGCAGCTCGATTAGGCTTCAAGAAAATATTTGTTTCGAGCTATAATGCGGGAACGGATAAGTTGAAGGATAATGCAGCTATCAAAGTGATTCCAGTTGGAAAGGTAGAAGAGGTTTTTGAGTTGCTATTTGGGTGAGATTTTCGTCGCGAGGCTTCGCGTAAACACTTAACATCTAACATCCAACATCTGCCATCGGCAAGCTCAGGCAGCAATACCATCTTCCATCTAACTTTTGCCATCGGCAAGCTCAGGCAGCACTCCCATCTGCCATCGGCAAGCTCAGGCAGCACTCCCATCTGCCATCGGCAAGCTCAGGCAGCGCTCCCATCTCCCTCGCGAAGCTTCGCGATCCTAATCTCCCATCTAACACGTATCTTTGCAGCCGATGTCTGAAAAGCAAAATATACGTCATTTAAGCCTGGATGAGCTCAAAGAGGTTTTCGTTTCCAAAGGTGATAAAGCCTTTCGCGCCAAGCAAGTAAGTGATTGGCTTTGGAATAAATCGGCCCGTTCTTTTGGTGAAATGACTAATTTGTCGAAGGAAACAAGAATCTTGCTCGAAGAGAATTTTACCATTAATCCCATCACCATCGAAACTTCTCAGGTGAGCCGCGATCGTACTATAAAGAATGCATTTAAGCTACACGATGGAAATATTGTGGAAGGTGTATTGATTCCGACGGATACCCGTATGACAGCTTGCGTGAGTTCTCAAGTTGGATGTAGTTTGACTTGTAAATTTTGTGGTACAGGGAAGATGGACCGAGTGCGCAATTTGCATTTTGATGAAATCTACGACCAGGTAGCCATGATTCGGGACCAAGCTCAATCTAATTATGATATTGCCTTAAGTAATGTAGTGTACATGGGCATGGGTGAACCGCTTTTGAATTATGCTAACGTTCTAAAAAGTATTGAGCATATTACCTCTCAACAAGGATTAAATATGGCGCCACGCCGTATTACAGTGAGTACAGCTGGCATTGCCAAGATGATTAAGAAATTAGGTGATGACGAAGTAAAGTTTAATCTTGCGCTATCACTCCACGCTGCGAATGATCAGAAACGCGATCGTATCATGCCTATTAATGAAAGTAATAAGTTGGATGTGTTGGAAGAGTCCTTGAATTATTTTTATGAGAAGACCGGCACAAGAGTCACTTTGGAGTACATCGTTTTTAATAATTTTAATGATAGCCTCGACGATGCCCGTGAATTGGCCGCTTTTGCGCGTCGTGTGGTAAGTAAAATTAATTTAATCGAGTACAATCCCATTGATGGTGGCGAGTTTCAAAAGACGACCGAACCTAAAATCAATGCTTTTATGAATGAACTTTGGAAGCATGGCCATGTGGTTAATCTTCGACGAAGTAGAGGCAAGGACATTGATGCCGCTTGCGGACAACTAGCTAATAAGTCCATCGTTTAACCAACTTTTTATTGAATTAATCCCCCTCTTTTGATGTGATCAAAAGGTTACCTTAACATTGGCTTAATATCATCTTAACATTAGATGTGATCTTAATGATTTGTTAACGTTGGAGGCTCCTTGGGATGTCAATTAGGGCAGAATTAAAATTATTTTTGCCCCCGAAGGAACTAATCTAAAATTAAAATGAAAAAATCGTTAAAAAATTGTAGTCTGAAAAGGACTATGGGAGTTAAAAGTATGTTTTTGGTTTTGTCCATACTTGTATTAAGCAACACCTCTTTACTAGCGCAAGCTACTTCTGAGCCAGCAACCCCAAAACCAGCAGTTGAAGAAAAATGGTACGATACTTTTAAGATTCGTGGGTACTTGCAAATACGTTACAATCGATTGTTAGAAACCAACGAAGACTTAAAGTGTGAGCAATGCGATAAGAGTTGGGGTGAAAATGGTGGAATATTTATTCGTCGTGCACGAATTATTTTTTCCGGTCAAATATCGAAGCAAGTTTATTTTTATGTGCAACCTGATTTTGCAAGTTCAGTTTCATCAACGAGTTTAAATTTTACCCAGCTTCGCGATGCTTACATGGATTTAGGTATTGATAAAGAGAATGAATTTAGAATTCGGGTGGGTCAAAGTAAGATTCCATTTGGTTTTGCCAATTTGCAATCTAGTCAAAACCGTTTGCCATTAGATCGAGATGATGCACTCAATTCTGCATTTTCGAATGAACGTGATATGGGTGCGTTTTTTTACTGGGCTCCAACGAAGAAAAGAAAATTATTAGCGAATCTTGTAAAAACAGGATTGAAAGGATCCGGTGATTATGGTGTATTTGCTTTTGGTGTTTTCAATGGTCAAACAGCGAATAAACCTGATTTAAATAATGAATTGCATATAGTAAGTCGATTAAGTTATCCCATTGAATTGGGTAGCCAAATTATTGAAGCAAGTGTTCAAGGCTATAGCGGGAAATTTGTGCTAGCTAAGGATCAAATTTCATCCGGTATCAAAACAACCAAGGATAAAATTTATACCGATCAACGAGTAGCTGGATCCTTTATTTTATATCCGAAGCCATTTGGAATACAAGCGGAATATAATATCGGGGAAGGTCCTGAGTTTAATAAAGCGACAGACTCTATTGAGAACAAAGATTTGTCAGGGGGGTACGTGATTTTGTCCTATATGACAAAAGTGAGAAGTCATATTTTCATTCCATTTGTTCGATACCAATATTACAATGGTGGAAAGAAACACGAATTGGATGCGCGCTCGTATGAAGTGGAAGAGACTGAAATTGGATTAGAGTGGCAGCCCGTTCCTCAGTTCGAATTTGTTGCAATGTATACCATCTCAAAAAGGAAGTTTGAAGATTCAGCACTAAGAGATAATTATCAAGAAGGATCATTATTGCGTTTACAAGCGCAAATTAATTTCTAAGATCATGTAGTAAGGTTGCCTCGTCGGATTCTCATGAATCGGACGAGGCTTTTTTATTTTCGTTCTTCGTAGTTTATAAACAGAGTAGTATATTTGTTTCTCACAACATTTTAAAAAAGAGATATAAAGATGATTATTCATACTCAAGTTTTGAATCAACAACAACAGCTCGAATTGTTGAAATGCTGGAATGATGTCTATCCAGAAAATGTAAAGTTCGATGATTTAACACAACTAAATTCCTATTTTGATGGTTTGCAACTAGTAGAATATTTTCTTTTGATAGATTCTTCTATTCCAGCCACCGCTTTTTCTTTTCGTTTTATTCGCGATGAAGAGTTATGGCTAGCCATGCTCATGCCGCCCTCTATGCAAGGAAAAGGATATGGATCTATTTTGTTGGAAGAATTAACTGAAAATATCAATTCCATTTCTGCATGGGTGGTAGACCATGAACGGGATGTGAAAGCAGATAGCTCTCCTTACATTTCTCCATTATCATTTTATTTGAAGGAGGGATTTGAAATTCAAGAAGGTGTTCGATTGGAAACCGATACTATCTCTGCAGCGAAGCTGGTATGGAAAAAATAGAGAATGATTCGACTAATTAAAAATATCTGTTAAATTTGTGATGATGTCAAAAAGCAACTTGTCGGTTCGAGAAATTACTAAGGAAGATATATCACCGTTAGTAGATTATTGGATGAATTCTCCCGATGAGTTTTTAACCAATATGGGAGTGGATCTTTCAAAGGTTCCTTCTCGAGAAGATTTTATAGCGATGATTGAGACACAGGTGAAAACTCCTTACCCTGAAAAAAAATCATTTGCTGTTATTTGGTTTCTGGATGGGAAGGCTATTGGGCATTCAAATATTGGTCCTGTCGTTTTCGGTGAAGAAGCAAATGTTCATCTTCATATTTGGAACGAAGAGCATCGCGGGAAAGGTTTTGGATTGGAGTGTTTGAGAAAATCCATTCTTATTTATTTCAACCTTTTTAAACTGAAGCGAATTTATTGTGAGCCGTATGCTTTAAATACGGGCTCGAATAAAACAGTTGAGAAATTGGGTTTCGATTTTGTAAAGGAATACACTACCATTCCCGGTTGGATTTGTTTTGAGCAATCGGTAAAGAGATGGGTGCTTACCCAAGAAAAGTTTGATTCTATGAATCATGTTTAATTCTCAATTCTCTCGAAATGTTTGGCTCTTGGGACTCATCAGTCTCTTCGCTGATATTTCAAGTGAATTGTTGTATCCTGTTCTTCCCCTGTATTTAAAGGAGGCGGGCTATTCGATGCTTGCGTTGGGATTGTTGGAAGGAATAGCGAATGTGATCGCTGGCGTTTCTAAAGGCTATTTTGGACATCAGTCAGACGTATTGCAACGTCGATCTGTTTTTGTAACCTGGGGCTATGGACTTTCCGCACTCGGAAAAGTATTGATGATTGGTTCTCCCGATTTGTTTCGAATTTTTTCGGGTAGAATAACCGACCGATTGGGAAAAGGAATAAGAACGGCACCCCGCGATTCTTTACTCGCCATGGACTCAACGCCCGATACTCGTGCTGCTGTATTTGGTTTTCACCGCGGACTCGATACACTCGGCGCCGCTATTGGTCCTTCGATTGCTTTGTTATGGCTATGGTGGAGGCCTGGAACATATTCAACTTTGTTTACCATCGCTTTTATTCCGGCTGTAATTAGTTTGCTATTGACTTTACGTTTGAAGGAGAAAAAAGTAAATGCAGAAAAAACCGCTAAAACGCATGTAGGATTCTTTTCTTATTTCAACTATTGGAAAACAAGTCATCAAAGTTTTAGAAAATTTTTATTCCCATTGATGTTGTTTGCATTGGTTAATAGTCCAGATGTGTTTTTGTTGATGGCATTAAAAGAAGCCGGATTCTCGGATACCACCATGATCGCTGTTTACATTTTATATAATTTATTGTACGCTATTTTAGCAATGCCTATTGGGGTTTTAGCCGATAAATGGGGAAAAATAAATATCATGTTAAGCGGTGTTTTTCTATTTGCAATTTGCTATTTAGGAATGGCTTGGATGAATTCCTTAGCAGCATTTATAGTGTTGTTTGCAGTGTATGCTTTATCCATTTCATGTTTGGAGTCGGTTGCGAAGGCTGTAATTTCTACTATTGTACCATCGCATGAACGCGGACAAGCCATTGGCTTTTATACGAGCGTAAATAGTTTAGGAGTGCTTTTCGCAGGAGCATGGACCGGTGGGTTGTGGATGATGGGCGGACCCCAACTGGTGTTTTCAATTACTGCCGTGGTAGCAATGATTGCATTTTTTATACTGCGATGGAATGCATCAAAAATTAATAATCCTGTAGTCTGAAAAATTACTGCATATAGGCTTTTACATATTTCCCAATAATATCAAATTCTAAATTTACTATATCACCCACTTTCATGGTTTTAAAATTTGTATGCTCGAATGTGAAGGGAATAATCGCAACACTAAATTTTCCGGGATGAGATGCGGCTACAGTTAAACTCACTCCATTAATCGTAATGGAACCTTGCGGAACAGTTACATGACCTGCGTTTTTATCAAACGTAAATTCCATCAGCCAACTTCCATTCTCATCTTTGATGGATGTACAATGTCCAATTAAGTCTACATGACCTTGCACAATATGTCCGTCAATTCTTCCATTCATCAACATGCATCGTTCAAGGTTAATTAAATCACCTGATTGGATATTTCCTAAATTGCTTTTGCGCAACGTTTCAGCAATAGCGGTCACAATATAGCCTTCTGGTCGAAATCCGGTAACGGTTAAGCAAACACCATTATGCGCCAAGCTTTGGTCAACTTTTAATTCTTCAATAAAGGAGCATTCAACGGTAAACGTTTTGTTTTCCCCTTCTTCAACCACCACTAACACTTTGCCGAGTGCTTCAATAATTCCTGTGAACATGATGTCTGTACTTTGAATTTGAAGATAAAAGTAAATAATTATTGCTTTGGTTGATCAAAGGTAATTTCAGAATTTTTCTCGTAAAGGCGCAAAGACGCTAAGGCTGCGCTTCGATAAATTTCCATTCTAAGGTGCTAAGACTCCGCTATGCTAAGCTTTCATCCGAGAACTTTGCGGCTTTGCGCCTTTGCGAGAAACTTTAGCGAGAAACCTATTTTTTTGCGAGTCCTTTCTTATAAACTTGCAAACATCGATCTCTTGCAAAGGCATGTTCTACTATCGGTGGTGGATAGCCGAAGTCTTCAAATTCAGACACCCATTTCCGAATGTATTTAAAATCGGGATCAAATCGCTGCGTTTGAAGGTATGGATTAAAGATTCTAAAATAAGGAGCTGCATCGCATCCACTTCCTGCCGCCCATTGCCATCCGCCATTGTTTGCACTCAAGTCGAAATCGAGAAGCTTGGAAGCGAAGTACGCTTCGCCCCAACGCCAGTCAATCAATAAATGTTTGGTGAGAAAGCTAGCGGTTATCATACGCACTCGATTATGCATAAATCCAGTTTCATTGAGTTCACGCATTCCCGCATCAACAATGGGATAGCCCGTTCGCCCTTCACACCAAGCTTTAAATTCGTCTTCGTTATTTCTCCATTCAATGAAATCGTATGCAGGTTTAAAAGCGCTTTGTACAACATGTGGAAAATGCCAGAGGATCATCATATAGAATTCCCGCCAACAAAGTTCGTTGAGCCAGGTTGAACTCAATTTTTGTGCTTCTTTAATTAATTTCCGAATACTAACGGTTCCAAATCGAAGGTGTAAACTAAGACGAGAAGTTCCTGCTACACTTGGAAGATCACGAGTATCTTGATAATGCTGAATAATCGATTTGTTTATTTCTTTGCTGGGAAAAGAACTATCTTTTTTTTCAAATCCCATCGATTTCAACGTTGGTATAATTGAAGAAGTATTCTGATTTAGTTTACTCAAAAGATTTTTAGTGTCGTAATTGGGAATACCTTCTTCATTCAACTTCTCCATCCATTTTTTGCTGAAGGGAGTATAGACGGTGTACGGTAGTCCATCTTTCTTTAGAATCTCATCTTTTTCAAATAGCACTTGGTCCTTGTATGAATGAAAACTAATTTTATTTTTTGTCAGTAGACTTTCTATTTCTTTGTCTCGAACTTTAGCATAAGGCTCGAAATCGTGATTCGTGTAAACTGTAGCAATAGTATAGTCTTTTGCTAGTTCCTTCCAAACTTTTATTGGAGTACCATATCGCACATCCATGCAAGAGCCATGTGAAAGAAGTTGTTGGTTTAAATTTGTAATTTGATCATGGATAAATTGAAGTCGACGATCTTTCTTATCTTGCAAGTGATCTAAAATATCTTTATCGAAGATAAAAACACATTGTACTTTGTGGCCGCTTTTCAAACTATGATATAAGGCCGCATTATCTTCTAGTCGAAGGTCGCGACGAAACCAATGAATTGCGATTTTACTTTCCATAGATGTTGTTGAAAGCACTTTCTAGATTAAGGAATTTAAATCCATATCCACTTTTCTTAATTTTTTCAGCGCTTACTCTTGAACTATTTAGAATAATGCTGCTTCGTTCACCCATGATGAGGCGGAGCAAAATTGCTGGAACTGGTATCAGAAAACTCCATTTTAAGATGGGAGCTCGTAACGTACGCATGAAATCAATCATTCTTGCTGGTTCTGAACTAACAGCATTGTAAACACCATGCATATTCTTATTTTCAATTCCATGAATCATCTGTAAGCAAATATCATCGATGTGAATCCAACTAATGTATTGCTTTCCATTTCCTAGTACAGGACAAATTCCAAAGGGAATCGAAGCACTCATCTCTTTTAAAGCGCCTCCATTTTTTGATAGAACAACTCCGATTCTGAAAAGAATAGTTCGAATAGAAGATTCGTGATAGGCCTTTTCCCATTCAACTGTGGATTCCGCTAGAAAGTCATTCCCCTTTGCCGATTCTTCTGTCAGGATTTCATCTTTTCGATCACCATAAAATCCAATAGCAGAGGAGGAGATGAGCACACTAACTTGATTTGTGTTTTCTTTCAATGCTTTTAAAATACATCGTGCAGAAGTTGTTCTGCTTTCAATTACTTTTTTTCGATAACTTTTGGTCCAGGCATGATTGGAAATACTTGCTCCCGACAAATTAATAATTACATCACAATTTTCTAAAGCATGTGTGTCCATCACGCCTTCTGCGGGATTCCATTTGTAAACCGGAATTCCATTTTCCTGTTTACCCGAACTACTAAGCCAACTTACCGCATAACCTCTTTCTAAAAGCAAGGCGGTTAAACACCTACCTATTAGTCCCGAACCACCGGCAATTAATATATTTTTCATGCCTTCAAAACAATGCACTGTTTAATTTGTTTTAAGAAATCATAAAAGATTACTTCAATCTTACTCCACCAAATAAGCGGGATCAAATCCACTATCGCCTGGATCAAAATTTAAGATAGGAGCAACGGGTGGACGTTTTCCAAATCGAACTTGTAAACTAATTCTTAGGTAAGGTGTTGCCACTTGCGTTGCTTTGTAATCATCAACCTGTAATTTGCCCGATGTAGTCATTCCGACTTCCGGTGTGATGACGACATGTCGTGTAGTATAATATCGAGCGAGAATACCTACTCGATAATATTGGAATCGATAGAGCAGAGGTTCATCTTGATAAATACTATCTGGTTTTAAATAATGATAGCCACCCGTATTTTGAATTTTTGCACTCAAGCTAATTTTTTTAGAGAAAACATGTGTATACATTGCATTGAATGGAAGTGTCATCTGCACTTGATCATCGTTTCCTAGTTTAATTCCAAAGCCGAGGAGTGGTAAGGGAAGATCCCTGCCCATTACGGGTGTATACATTACGCCAAGCGTATGCCACCAGGTATTGTTATGATAAAGTTTTCTCCATACAAAGGCTCCATGATAACGCAAATAGTTTAGTTTGAAATTAAATGATTCAGAAGGTAAGGAGGTAGAAAATTGAACGAGAAATAAATTTCTTAATCCTTTTGCCATTAAGCCAGTTACTCCTAATCGACCCATGGTTAGTATCCGATCGGGTTCGAGGAAATCGAGTTGCGAAATTTTTCCGGTAGCTCCACCGTGTAGAAGTACAGCAAAGAAAGGTTTTCCTCCATCGGCAGAGAGCCAGTCTTTTCCCAGATAAAGTGGGAAACGAAAACTGAATCCTGTGGCCGCATGTCCATTCTCCATGGTAGTGTCTTTAACCTCGCTCGGTTCTAAATATTCTTCATCAACTTGCCACATAGGAGAAAGTAATGCATGTGGTTTGTAGCCGCCTTGAGCGTTAACGAAAAGTTGAAAACATAGAAAGCAGCCGACTAATAATAAACTCTTGTTTGGAAATAATTTTAATATTTGCATCCTGTCTGATTGCCTTTTCATAGCTTTCAAAGATACTACATGAATAAAGTACTACTTGAAAAATATCGCCATGATCTTGCCTTTTTGAAGGCAATGGCAGATCAAACCGTAAAAGACTTTGATCGTTTTAATTATACTGTTGTTTTTAACGATAATTTACCCATTCAATTTAATACCTACCATCTTCAATTGACTGAACAGCTCCAAGAATGGTGCAAACAGGATCCAGCTAGAATTCCCGGTTTACTTTACCATATTGATTTGCCCGAACACCTCTTACCCGCCCGCTATGGTTGCCGTGATGTGGGTCGACTTTCGGAATTAATTTTACAAAGGGAGTTGATAAAAGTGGTTTTGCGAAAACTTTATTCATAGAAGTTTGTTTGTTTGGTGTAACGCTCTCACTTCTTACCGTGGTGCGCTTCACAAATAGGTTATATGAACAACTTCTCCATTAAAGATATTGAGGTATTAACGGGTATAAAGCCGCATACACTTCGAATTTGGGAACAACGATATGGTATTCCATTACCTAACAGGACTGCCACTAATATTCGATATTACACTGGGGATGATGTGAAGTTATTGCTGAATGTGGCGATGTTGAACCGACAAGGGTATAAAATTTCCAAAATCACAAAAATGAGTAAGGAGGAATTAGACCAATTGGTGGTTGACCTCAACAACTCTAATAATGAGCAGGATATTCGTGTCGAGTTATTACTTAAAGCAATGTTGTCGTTAGACGAAGGTGGTTTCAATCAAGTTTTACAATCAAGTATCGAAAAAACCGGATTTGAAGATGTCTTCAACCTTTTAATTTTTCCGTTAATGGCAAGAATTGGAGTCATGTGGCAAACCGGTAGTATCACTCCGGCATACGAACATTTTACATCACATTTGATTCGTCAACAATTATATGTCGCTATTGCCTCGTTACCAAAGGCAGATCCGGAGCGATCAATGAAGTTTATTCTCTTTCTGCCACCTAATGAACCTCATGATATTACCTTGCTTTTTGCAAATTATATGATTCGATCTGCTGGATATCATACCAATTATTTAGGACCCAATTTGCCTATCAATGATTTATCTTCCGTGATGAAATTGTATAAAGCAGATTTCATTTTGACTGTTTTAACATCGGCTTCTTCAATTCAATCCCCTCTCCAAATAGCAAATAAATTGCACAGCGATTTTCCGAACACTTCAATATTATTAGCCGGCCCTCAAATAGGACAATCACATGTCCAGTATCCTCCAAAAGTGAAGCTTTTATTTTCTTTCGATGATTTTACAGCTTTACTGGAACAATTGAAATCCTAAGTCCTAACCTGGCTTTTCAGATCATCTTATTTATAGACCCTTTTTTCTATTAAATAGGGAAAAAATTTGATGAATATATTTCAAGCTGATGAAAATCAATATATTAATCTAAAAATTGCTTTCTTTTCGAATTATTAATCATCTGGAATTGGTGGGAAAATTTCTGGTTGAATTCTTAAAGAAGAGCTCGTAATTGGAAATCCTGAAAATTTTCGGATTGATTTACAATTACTTCTATTTTGTTTAAGTATTTAAGCATAAAAGTTAAACAAAAGCTTGCATTTGGAGTTATAGTGTTATACTTTTGTTCAACTATTAACGTAAAAACTTAAACAAAATGACACAATTAGAATTCAATTATCATGTAAAAGAGCAGTACGGTCCCCTACGTGGATATGCTTACAAATTAACCCGCGCCGTTGAAGATGCGGAGGATTTAGTTCAAGAAACAATGCT
>JBJXGU010000007.1:0-19430 GCA_046160245.1 Bacteroidia bacterium | reverse complement strand
GCGCTCCAATCAATCTCGACACTGCGAATTTTTCCATGTATTCACTCATGTCGATGCGGATCAAGGCATCTTGTGTATCGAATAAGTATCGACTTAACTCTTTAGCTAATTCTGTTTTTCCAACTCCTGTAGGTCCTAAGAAAATGAAAGTGCCAATGGGCTTATTCGGATCTTTTAAACCAGCGCGATTACGTTGAATGGCTTTCACCACTTTCTTCACGGCTTCGTCCTGACCAATTACCTTTCCTTTTAATTCTTCTGGCATATGAATCAATCGAGCTGTTTCTGCTTGCGCAATTCGTGTTACCGGAATTCCACTCATCATAGCTACCACTTGAGCTACATCCTCCACATCTACTTTATATCGTTGGTTCTTGGTTTCTTCTTCCCAAGTTTGTTTTGCACTTTCCAATTGCTCTAATAATTGCTTTTCAGTATCACGTAAACGCGCTGCTTCTTCATATTTCTGACTACGCACTACACGATTTTTTTCTACCTTTATATCAGCAACCTTATTTTCAAGATCGATGATATTTTGAGGAACGTGAATGTTTGAAATATGAACACGCGATCCAGCTTCATCTAAAGCATCAATTGCTTTGTCTGGAAGGAAGCGATCGGTGATATAACGTGCAGTTAATTTAACACAGGCTGCAATGGCTTCATCGGTATAAGTTACATGATGATGTTCTTCATAGCGCTCTTTAATATTTCCTAAAATTTCGATGGTTTCATCAACAGTCGTTGGATCCACAATTACTTTTTGGAAACGACGATCTAAGGCACCATCTTTTTCGATGTACTGACGGTACTCATCTAATGTAGTAGCACCAATACATTGAATTTCTCCACGTGCTAAAGCGGGTTTAAACATATTCGATGCATCTAATGATCCAGAAGCACCTCCTGCACCAATAATGGTGTGGATCTCATCAATAAATAAAATCACATCGGGCGATTTCTCCAATTCGTTCATCACTGCTTTCATTCGCTCTTCAAATTGTCCACGGTATTTAGTACCGGCCACTAGAGAAGCTAAATCAAGCGTAACAATTCGCTTATTAAATAAGACGCGAGAAACTTTGCGTTGGATGATACGCAATGCAAGTCCTTCGGCAATCGCGGATTTACCAACACCCGGCTCACCAATTAAAATGGGATTATTTTTCTTTCTGCGAGATAAGATTTGAGAAACACGCTCAATTTCCTTTTCACGACCTACAATTGGATCCAATTTACCTTCTTCAGCCGCTTTGGTTAAATCTCTTCCGAAATTATCCAGTACAGGAGTTTTTGATTTTGATTCACCGGGCTTCTTTTGGGAAGCTCCGAAAGAAGGACCGTCATCGTCTTTTGAATAAGGATCATCATCGTTGGATGATTGAGGTGCTTCAGATTTAAAATTTGATTTAAACAATTCTAATTCTTCTCTCATAATATCATAGGTTATTCCAAACTGATTTAAGATTTGAGTGGCAATATTGTCTTCGTCTTTTAAGATCGCTAATAATAAATGCTCAGTTCCGATAATTTCACTTTTGAAAATTTTAGCTTCCAGGTAAGTGATCTTAAGTGCTTTTTCAGCTTGTTTAGTGAGTGGAATGTTATTGAGGTTGCTCACCGATCCTGAATTGCCTTTTACCGCATTTTCAACGGATTTGCGGAGCTCAACCAAGTTAATGTTTAACGACTTTAGAAATTTTATTGCCATCCCTTCGCCTTCGCGGATAAGACCTAACAATAAGTGCTCTGTGCCGATATAATCATGTCCCAGACGTAAGGCCTCTTCACGACTAAACGTGATTACATCTTTTACTCTGGGTGAGAATTTTGCTTCCATAAGGATAACTTGCTTTATATTATTTGAACGTAAGGGAACTAAAAAAGTTTTACTGTGTTTTGTTTTGGTAACTTAAGGACGTTTAATTGTGTGAATTATTGTAATCCTTCCGGTCTAATTTACAACCAACCATGCACGTAAACCAAGCTTTATTTTAGCTTCTTACACATTTCTTACATTGTTGATAATTATGAGGGAACTTGTCCAAAAATATGCTACACTTTCGCTACCTTCGTGCATCATTGAAAATCTTTATCAACATCCTGATTAACAAAATTAATATACTCTTGGTCAGCACCTTGTTGCAACTTCAGGAAATCAATATTAAACTAAGATCTTACTAAAAATATAAAAATGGCAGAAGGCGAAAAAATCGTCCGTATTAACATTGAAGACGAAATGAAAACCGCTTATATCGATTATTCGATGTCAGTGATCGTTTCTCGAGCATTACCGGATGTGCGCGATGGATTAAAACCAGTACACCGTCGTGTACTTTTTGGTATGTTGGACTTGGGCGTATTATCAAACCGCGCTCATAAGAAATCAGCAAGAATTGTTGGAGAAGTATTGGGAAAGTATCATCCTCACGGAGATAGCTCCGTTTATGATGCGATGGTGCGTATGGCTCAGCCATGGTCCTTACGTTATATGCTCGTTGATGGGCAAGGTAACTTTGGATCAGTGGACGGAGATAGTCCGGCAGCAATGCGTTATACAGAAGCCCGACTTCGCAAAATTGCGGAGGAGATGTTGGCGGATATCGACAAGGATACGGTTGATTTCAGATTGAATTTTGATGATACATTAGAAGAACCAACGGTTTTACCAGCTAAAATCCCTTGCCTTTTGGTGAATGGAGCGTCTGGAATCGCTGTGGGAATGGCCACAAACATGGCTCCTCATAATTTGACGGAAGCCTTGGATGCGGTTATCGCCTATATTGATAATAACGATATTACGATTGAAGAGCTTACTAAATATGTGAAAGCTCCTGATTTTCCAACCGGTGGAATTATCTACGGTCACTCAGGCGTGAGAGACGCTTATGAAACAGGTCGTGGTCGTGTGGTGATCCGTGCGAAAACGCTGATTGAGACAACACCAAGTGGTCGTGAGCGAATTATCGTGACTGAGATTCCTTATCAGGTGAATAAAGCGGATATGATCAAGAAAACCGCTGATCTCATCAACGATAAGAAGATTGAAGGAATTAGCGATATCCGTGATGAGTCAGACCGTACTGGAATGCGCATCATTTATGAAATTAAGCGTGATGCCATGGCATCGGTGGTGTTAAACCATCTTTATAAACATACAGAATTACAGAATTCGTTCAGCATCAATAATATCGCTTTAGTTGGCGGTCGACCAATGATGCTGAATTTGAAGGATATGTTAGTTCACTTTGTGGCACATCGTCATGAAGTTTTGATTCGTAAAACGAAGTATGAATTAGCAGAAGCTGAAAAGAGAGCTCATATTTTAGAGGGATTATTGATTGCCCTGGATCATTTGGATGAGGTAATCGCCTTGATTCGTAAATCTCAAACTCCTGATGAAGCAAAATCTGGTTTGATGGAGACTTTCCAATTGAGCGAGATTCAGTCGAAGGCTATTTTGGAGATGCGTTTACAGCGTTTAACTGGATTAGAGCGCGACAAGATTAAAGCAGAATATGCGGAGATCAAGAAAATGATTGATTTCTATTTGGAAGTATTGGCTGACGAGGCCTTGAGAATGAAAATTCTGAAGGATGAAATGCTCGAAATGCGTGAGAAATACGGTGATGAGCGTCGTACAGAAATCGTTTATAGCGCCGATGATTTGAGCATGGAAGACATGATTGCCAATGAACCGGTAGTTGTTACCATTTCTCATCTTGGGTATATCAAACGTACTTCTTTGGATGAGTACCGTACGCAAGGTCGTGGTGGTCGTGGTTCTTCTGGAGCCGCTACCCGTGATGAAGATTTTGTAGAGCATCTGTTTATTGCTACCAACCATAATTACTTGTTGCTCTTTACCGAGAAAGGAAAGTGCTTCTGGTTGCGTGTATTTGAAATTCCGGAAGGAGCCAAGAATACCAAAGGAAGAGCGCTACAGAACTTGATCAGCATTACGCCTGATGATAAAGTGAAAGCATTTGTGAATGTGATGAACTTGAATGAGGAAGATTATTTGAATAAGAATCACATCATCCTTTGTACAAAGAAAGGTACCATCAAGAAAACGTTGCTCGAAGCTTATTCTCGTCCACGTCAAAATGGTATCAATGCCATTACTATTAATGAGGGAGATGAGTTGATTGAAGCAAGATTGACCAATGGTAATAACGAGATTTTGTTAGCCATTAAATCGGGGAGAGCGATTCGTTTCAATGAGTCGAAAGTTCGACCTATGGGCAGAAATGCTTCTGGTGTGCGAGGCGTAAGTCTAGACAGCGACAATGATGAGGTAATTGGAATGGTATGTATTGATATTGCCAAGCCGGATACCATCTTAGTAGTTTCAGAAAAAGGATATGGAAAACGTACTGATATTGAAGATTATCGTGTAACCAACCGAGGCGGAAAAGGAGTGAAGACCCTTCAAGTAACGGAGAAAACGGGACAATTGGTGGGTATAAAGTCGGTGGTTGATGGTGACGATTTGATGATCATTACCAAGAAGGGAACTACGATACGTACTCCGGTTGATGAATTACGCGTTATGGGACGTGCTACTCAGGGTGTGAAGTTGATTCGTTTGGATGGGGAAGATGAAATTGCGTCCATTGCAAAAGTGGAAGAACATCTTCTAAAAGCCATCGAAATAGCGGCGGTTGAAGGAGCTGATATCTTGGATGAATACGGAAATATAATCGTACCAGCCGTGATTGAACCTTCAGTAGAAGCTTCTTTAGAAACGTCGGAAGAATCATCCACAGAAAATTCTGTAGATTCATTAGAAGAAAATCCAATGGATGCAACGGATACTGACGAAACTGAAAATCCATCTGAAGGAAATGATGAGGAAGAAGGTGAAGAAGATAACAAAGAAAACGACGAAAATAATTAATCAAATCTAATTTATAATACATTCATTATGAAACATATATTGATTTTATTGGGAGTAATACTTTCACTAAATGCATCAGGGCAGAAGGCTGCAGTTCAAACGGCTTACAACTACCTTCGCTACGATGACTTAGACAAAGCTAAAGAAGCTATAGATGGAGCAGCAACAACTGAATCTACCATTGGGTATCCTAAAACTTGGTATTACCGTGGAAGTATTTATCATGCGATTTATGAGTCGACAAAAGAAAAATTCGCTCCTTTAAAGCCAGGATCCTTAAATGAAGCAAAGTTATCGTACGAGAAAACACTTGAGTTAGACACCAAGAACGAGTTTAGAGACGATGTAATGAAGCGTTTGGAGGTGGTTGCTTCACAATGCTTAAATAGTGGAGTAGATAACTACAAAGAAGGGAAATATGCGGAGGCACTCAAATATTTTCAAGCTTCTGTTGACCTCAACAAAAAGTACTTTAAACGTACCGATACGTTAGCGATTTACAACGCTGGGTTGGCAGCCGACAAGTTAGGTGATGCAACTACAGCCTTAAACAACTTCAAGATATTAACTGCCGCAAACTATGGAGGTTCAAGGTTATATAGTATTATGGCGAATATGTACTTGGATCAAAAAGATACAGCAAATGCATTATTGGTCATTAACGAAGGTCGTCAGAAATTTCCGGAAGATGGAACTTTGATTACCCAAGGACTTAATATCTATTTGAGCAGCGGAAAAGATACTGAAGCTTATTCGCAGAACGAAGAAGCAATAAAAGCAGATCCAACTAACCCAATATTGTACTATATCAAGGGAAACTTAGCTGACAAACTTGGTAAAAAGGAAGAAGCTGTTGTGGCCTATAAAAAGTCGATAGAACTAAAACCCGACAATTTCGATGCTATTTATAATCTAGGTGCGATGTTCTTTAACGATGGGGCAGAAATGGCGAACAAAGCCAATGGAATTCCTGCCAACAAAGTAGCCGAATACGATGCTGCCAAGAAGAAATTCGAAGCTAAATTTAAAGAAGCATTACCATACTTGGAAAAGGCTCATCAGCTCAATCCAACCGACATGGCGACGATGCAAAGTTTAAAACAACTGTACACTCGAATAGGTGATCTAGCCAAAGCTGGCGAAATGAAGAAGAAGATCGAGACAACCAAGTAATATGAAGGAAAGGAGGACAATGTCCTCTTTTTCAGTTATATACTACTTAACATAATATATATTATAGAACAAGATAGGGTTTACGGTTAAGTAGAACTGGGCGTTCTTAACGAGATTTGAATTGCAAATTGGCAAATTGGCAAATTGGCAAGTTGGTGAATTGCTGCCTCTCAGTCCAAACTTGTGACTTTCAACTTATCGTAAAAATAGTCCTTTACGAAGAGCAATTTGATTCAAAACAAGCTCCGTTTTCAACACGAAATCAACCTTAAAGCTTGAAGCAAGAAAAGCCCGATCCGAAGTGAAAACAGTATCGAAAAAAGTCTTCTTTTTCAACACGATATCAACCCTATAGCTTGAAGCATGCAGCATCTCTAATTCACAATCACGTCCGCCAACTTGCCAATTTACCAATTTGCCAATTTTTCATTCCTCGGCTGCTATCGGCATCAACTTCGGTTTTCGATTCTTTCTGTTGTATTGTTTGGTAATGATTCGCACTTGATTGTCCGCATCAAATTCTACCCCGAAGTCATAACAGAATCGGTGTGTATGTTCTGTCAAAACCAATTCTTCCGTAAAAAACTGCCAATCGTAGCCGTGATAAATGAGTTCGTCGCGGCTAAATTCATTCGATTTTCCTTTCGAAAGTTCAAACAAAATAAAGCGGTTTTTTCGAAGCTTATGGTTCACATGTCGGATTAAGGCATTTCGATAGCCGTTAAACTTATTATGGTGCGCATTCCGACACATATCGGAACAAAACTTCTTGTCGGATCTACCTGTTATGAGGTCTCCGCATTCATTACATTTTTTTGTCATTATAGAGCTATTTAAAAGTTTATTTGCTTAGCAATGGCTGTCTCTGGGCTTTTGAAAAATTACCCAAGAATTAAGAACGAATGGCTAAAGTAATACGGATTCTATTTTTTCCAAATTTGTTAGAACCCCAAAAACAAGGTTTTGCTTATCAAATAATTGAATAATAGCGAATTAAACGACTAAAATTAAATGGTTTTAAACGTTTGCAAATGGAATTTTAGTTGCTTATTAAAGCTTTTCGGCAATACTTAAATTACAGTTTAACCGCAGCGATCGCAACGCCTGCCTGCAGCAGGCAGGTTTAGCTACGAACGCAGCGATTTTTTGAAGCTTGAAGCTTGAAGCTTGAAGAAGCCAGAAGCCTGACGCCTGAAGCTAGTAGCTTTTTATTAACGTAAGATAAATCCTATAGACTTAAATTTTTATGCGAAAAACGAAACGGCCTAATCTTGCGACAACAAAAGGAATAATGAAAAATAACATTGTGGCCAATGCCCAAAACACATACGGTCCATTTTCAGCCTCGATTATTTCTTCGTTCACTAAAAAACTGATGAATGGATCTACCCCAAAAAGTAAAATAAAGATGAGCATCAAAATACCAAAAATCATAGCGAAGTAATAGGCTTTGCGATCTTTTATTTCTTGTGTTGGATTTTTCTTTTTTAATCGACGTAATGCCGTCTTCACTAAAATAGCCCATGCAAAGAAGAAGAGTACCCACGTGAGCCACTCTAGAAGCAAAGTAATGGTTGCTGATGAGCCTTCCATCTCACTAAACAGGTAGGCCTGCCTTTTTGTAAAGTTTTACCATCAACCAAGCCGGACCAATTAACAGAAATTGTAAATCTTTAAGTAATGATGGTTTCTTTCCTTCTATTTTATGTCCCCAAAATTGACCAATCCAAGCCGTAACAAATAAGAGCAAGAAGATGGAAAAGCGGTGTTGATAAAAGTGTATGTTGATGTAGAAGGATAAAACAATACAAGTCATCCCCCAAAATAACATTCCAATCCACAATGTTTTTGAAAGTAAAAAGTAATACACGGTAAGCAACAGAAGTGAAAGTATGGCTAAGTTCCCAAATACAGGAATAGTAATGCAAAAGAAAAATTCAACAAGACTGAAGAAAATAACGGGAACACAAATCCAATGAATTAAAATATTTTGAGGGTGTTGATGACTTTCTGAATATTCATCTAGAAGTGATTGAAGAGTACGCATTTCGATTTATTTTAATATTTTCAAAATTAATAGATAAATGAATGCTTGCAACCGCTATTTTTGGTTCATGCGAATGTTTCTGTTGCTATGCTTTCTAGGAATTGTTTCTTGCTCCGGTAAGAAGGTCGAACCTTCGAAAGTGGATGCTCTTTCTAAAGTCGACTCAGCCCCTTTAGAAAAATCAGGAAATACTTTTAGTAATCAACCATGTCAATTCGATGCGAATCTTCATTATTCGGTCTACTACCCTACCCGATTCTCATCGAAGCAAAAGTTACCCATTTTGATATTATTCGATCCTCATGGTGATCCTGATTTTCCGATCGAGAAGTATAAATCATTAGCGAATACTTATGATTTTATTTTAATTGCTTCTAAGGAATCTAAAAATGGTAACAATCCTGAGCATACTGCAAATATTGTTCAGTCGATGTTGTACCAATGTCTCCAAATTGAAAAAGTAGATACCAATCAAATTTTTGCAGGAGGATTTAGTGGAGGAGCACGTGTCGCCTCCATGTTAGCACTTTCTCCTTCTGGAGTGAAAGGATTGGTGGTTTGTGGCGCAGGTATTCCGGCAGGCTCATGGACAGGAGTTCCGCCGCATTTGATTGTGGGGATAGCAGGGAATAGCGATATGAATTTGTCAGAGGTTTTGAATTTTACTACTCACGATCCTCGAATGATGAATCGCTATCAAACCATTCGCTTTTCGGGAGAACATGCTTGGCCTCCTTCATCAGTAATGGAAAATGCGTTTATCGCCTTTACTGCAATTGCCCAACGAGATCGATTTACTTCGGTAAATACAAAACAATTGGAAGAAGGTCTTGCTCTTTTAAAGCATCAAGCCGATTCCGTTTCAAGTATAATTGAAAAAGTGGAATTGTATAAAAACATGGTGAAAAACTTTCAGGGAATGTTGAACACTACTGGTGTAGAGGCTTCCTTGCAAAGGTTGATGGGTTCCATTGAATACAAGCAAGGGCTTTCTGTAGAGAATGAATTCAAACAAATCGAAGCAAAGAATCGTGATTATTTCTTGCAAGCTTTAGGAGCAAAAGATACGCTCTGGTGGCGAATGGAATTTGAACGATGGGAATCTACGAAAGCTACCAAAAGTCCGCAAGCATTTGAGGAGATGAAAAACCGGATTCGTGGTGTCATCAGTCTTTCTGCTTATATGTCACTAAGCCGCGCAGTTTCAGCTTTACATAAAGAACAGAGTGCTTATTTTTCGAGCATTTACCGACTCGTTGATCCTAAGAATAGCGAAGCTTGGTATTTATCCGCTGTGAGTGCAGCCATGGATGGAAACAGAAGTAATTGTATTCGTTTTTTAGAGGAAGCTATTAAAACCGGATTCCATGATGGTACACGTTGTAGAATAGAGCCTGCATTTATGTCTTTGCAGAATGATGTTCAGTTTCAAGAAAAAGTTAATCAGATAAATAATTAAGTAATATGATAAAGTCAATTCGTGAGGCTTATAATAGTTCGTTTACCCAAGAAAAATACGAAGGGTTTTTGAAGGATATGAATGGTGCCTTCAATTATGATATTGATTTTAGGGTTTCGGAAACACCTGTATTTATGGACAAAGCCTTAAAGCAATTGGTCGTAAAAGCCGGTGAAGATATTATTGATGTAATCGTGAATCCTAATTTTAAAAAAGAATCCGAAAATGCGATTCCTGATGGATTAAAATTGAGTAATGAGGATAGTCACTCCAAATTAATTGCCATTGATTTCGCGATTTGTGAGGATGGTAAAGGTGGATTTATTCCTCAACTCATCGAGTTGCAAGGCTTCGCTTCCTTATTTTGTTATCAAGAATGGCTTTCCTTGATGTACAGAAAGCATTTTTTAATTCCCGAAGGATTCGATAATAAGTTTAATGGTTATACGCATGAAACTTTCCTTACACGAATGAAAGAGATTGTAATTGCCAAACAAGATCCAAACGAAACGATTTTATTGGAGCTGGAACCCTGGAAGCAAAAAACACAAATCGATTTCCATTGCACTCGCCTCTATTTGGGAATTCCAATAGTTTGTTTAACGGAAGTTATACGAGAAGGACATCAACTTTTTTATATGAATCAGGGAAGAAAAACACGGATTCGAAGAATTTATAATCGTGTAATTTTTGATGAATTACTTCAAAGAAAAGACTTGAAATTGCAATTTAATTTGACAGAAGATGTCGACGTTGAATGGGTGGCTCACCCAAATTGGTTTTTTAGAATTTCTAAATATACCATGCCTTTCTTAAGTGGTCCCAGCATACCTAAAAGCTACTTTGTGCATCAGATTCCTTCCATTCCCGATGATCTCGAAAATTGGGTGTTAAAACCATTGTTTAGCTTCAGCGGACAAGGGGTAATTTTTGATGTACAGAAATCAGATATTCTCACACTCGAAAATCCATCTAACTACATCCTTCAAAAAAAGGTGAAGTATACAGAAGCCTTACAATCTCCGACGGGTCCTGTAAAATGTGAAATTCGACTTCTTTACTTGTGGGGCGAAGGCGAAGCTCGACCAACGCTCACCATCAATTTAGGAAGGATGAGTAAAGGAAAAATGATTGGAGTGCGCTACAATCAAAACCTCGATTGGGTGGGTGGAACTACTTTTTTCCTAGAGAAAGACTAACCGAACTATTCCGGTTTTGGCTTGGGAGGAGGTAAAGCAAAGGCTGTCGATTCATGAGTAAACGTTCCTTTGTGACCGCCATCGCAAAAAGGTTTGTTTTGAGAATGGCCGCATCGGCACAAAGAAACCACTGTTCTTCCTGCTAAATCATAAGGATTACCATTGGCGTCAATTATTTCAAATTCACCTTCTACACGAATAGATCCATTCGAGTTTATCTTGATCGTAGTCATATTTTTTTTAGTTTTTTCTTTCTGGTAAGTACGTGTAGGAAAGCATTAATCCACAAATACAAGTACATGACATCATCATGTATAACACTACCATGATGGATTTGTTATAAGCATCGAAATTCATTTCATGCTGAATGATACCTATTAAGGATAGGAAATTGGCGATTGTTCGTTGAGTAAAAACAACGATACCCGCAAATGATAACCCAAAACCTATCCAAATGGCTTTTGCTTTTTTATTACAATACCATGCAGTACCCCATAGCGCAATTCCAAGCAGAATTCCAGCTAGCATCATATTAAAAGCTTTTGAACCAACAATCATATAAGCCGCTAGACCATTGATAATTAGCAAAGTTCCTTGCACTACGAAGGCGCGAATATGAGGTAAAGAATGCATATTTTGAAAGAGTATAAGGGTATGAAATTAAGTTATAAAAATCAATCTTCAAAAATTATATTATTTTCAAAAAAGTATAGTGAAAATTAATTGTATAATTAATCTCGAATTAGACTATCTTTCCTCTAGAATCGTTATTTTTGTCAAAACCCCTTCCATCTTAATGACGACCCCTCCTATCCACCACGAGCTCACTTCTAAAGCAGATTTGCCTAAGATTCTCATGCTGGGTTGGGAATTTCCTCCTGTTATTAACGGCGGACTTGGGGTGGCTTGTCACGACCTTTGCATTGCTCTTTCGAAATACGCCAACGTAACCATGATCATACCAAAATCGAATCCCGATTTTGTGGTGAAGAATTTAAATTTAATTGGTCTGAATACCATCGATGCAAAAACATTGAGAAATATTGGTCATACGGATACGTATAAAAAAGTTAAGCAAGTTCATTTTATCGATACCCATTTAAATCCATACTATAACGGTAGCGCCTCTCCGCATCATGATCTTCAAAATTTGACGAGTCAGTATTTGAAGACGATTAAAATTGGTGATGAAACGGCAGAAGTATTTCAGATTGATGACCTCTACGGTGGCGATGTTATTGAAAAAGTAACCGTGTTTGGAAAGCTGGCTGCAAAGTTGGCCTTGTCACTTGATTTTGATGTGATTCATGCACATGATTGGATGACCATGATTGCAGGCATGGAGATCAAAGCTAAAACAGGAAAGCCACTGGTAGTTCATGTGCATTCGTTAGAAGTTGATCGTGGTGGTCCGCAAAGTAAAGGTTGGGTGTATCAGGTGGAAAAGAAAGGGATGGAATATGCCGACATCCTGATGCCGGTAAGTAATTTTACTGGACATATTATACACGATTATTATCAGATTCCTTGGAGTAAAATCAGACCAGTACACAATGGAATTCGACCTGTGGAGCCATTCAAAAGCGCTCCTATGTTTAAGGAGAAAATGGTGTTGTTTGTGGGTCGATTAACTCGTCAAAAAGGACCTGAATATTTTGTAGATATTGCCGAAAGAGTTCTTCAAAAAGATCAAAACGTTCGGTTTGTGATGGCTGGTACGGGTGAATATTTCAATCCGTTGCTGGAACGTGCTGCTCAACGTGGCATCGCCCATCGTTTCCACCTCACCGGATTTTTGAATTTGGATAAAGTTAGAAAGTTATTAAGTATAGCAGATGTGTACATCATGCCCTCGGTTTCCGAGCCATTTGGATTATCGGCGGTAGAAGCTGTTCAGTTTGGAATTCCTGCTGTGATCAGTAAACAATCAGGCGTTGCTGAAGTATTAAACGGCGCATTAAAGTTTGATTATTGGGATATCAATCTCGCTGCTTCCTATATTTTAAATTTGTTGCACGATCCAGTATTGGTTGAAAATGTGACTCAGGATGCTTATAAGGATTTAGAAAATATCTCATGGGATCATGCTGCAAAAAAGGTGATTGAAGGGTACAACGCCTTTCATTTAATTCCTGAAATGGTATAACCCCAATTATTTTTCCTTTTTTATTTGTGAATAACCTGTTTCGTAAAAGGTGTTTTTTTTAGAATGAAAATGTATCTTCGTAATTGATAAAGATTAAAACTATGCCATCAGTTTGCTTCTACTTCCAGGTTCATCAGCCCTTCCGACTAAAGAGATATTCCTTTTTTGATATTGGACGGGATCATTTTTATGAGGATGATGAAAAAAATAGATTGATCCTCGATAAAGTTTCAGAAAAATGTTATCTGAAAACCAATCGAAAAATGCTGGAGTTGATTACTCGACATAAAGGAAAGTTTAAGATTTCTTATTCCATCAGTGGTGTTGCGATAGAGCAATTTGAAAAACATCGTCCCGACGTTTTGCAATCGTTTGTCGATTTAGCAAATACTGGATGTGTTGAATTTATCTCCGAAACGTATTATCATTCTTTAAGCTTTATCTATTCAAAGAATGAGTTCCGCCGACAAGTGGAAATGCATAAGGCAAAAATTAAGCAGCATTTTAATCAAGTTCCTAAAGTCTTTAGAAATACAGAGCTCATCTACAATAATGAAATTGCATCGGTGGTAGAAAAGATGGGTTACAAAGCCATCCTTTGCGAAGGCGTAGATCGTTATTTAGGCGAACGCACTCCTAATTTTTTGTATCAGCCAGCAGGTACTTTGAAGATAAAATCATTCTTAAAAAACTATCGACTTTCTGATGATATCGCTTTCCGTTTTAGCGATCGCAATTGGGCAGAATGGCCTTTACAAGCAGATACGTTTGCTTCCTGGGTGCATAAAGTAGCAGGAAATGGTGAAGTCGTTAATCTGTTTATGGATTATGAAACGTTTGGTGAACATCAATGGGAAGAGACAGGAATTTTTGAATTTCTAGACCATCTTCCTATGGAAATAATGAAGCATAAAGACTTTGACTTTAAAACACTTTCTGAGGCCGCGGATATGTATAAAGTGCGTGATATTTACGATGTTCCTGATTATTCCAGTTGGGCAGATGCAGAGCGTGATTTAAGTGCTTGGCTGAGTAATGCCATGGAGAAAGAAGCTGCGGGAAGAATTTATAAACTCGAGGAAAAAGTGATCAGTACGATGAATCCAGATCTGATTGAGTTCTGGGGTAAGTTACAAACCAGCGATCACTTCTATTATATGTGCACTAAATTTTGGAGCGATGGTGATGTACATAAATATTTTAGTCCCTATGATTCTCCCTATGATGCGTATATTTATTTTATGAATGTACTTGCCGATTTTGAAACTACAGTGGAAGAAGCTTTGGAAGATGTAAAACCGCTTAAAAAAGCAACTCGTAAAAAAGAACCAACTACTTAATCGTATTTTCTTTTAAAATCTTTTCGATAAGAGCATCAAGCGATGGCTACCGGACAAATTGATCATAAGAAAGTAACTGCGGCTGGTATGCTGGTTACTTTAGGAATTATTTATGGCGAGATTGGTACCTCTCCACTTTATGTAATGAGTGCAATTATTGGTGATCATGCCATTAATGAAGACTTAATATTAGGTGGCTTGTCTTGTGTTTTTTGGACCCTCACTATACTGACTTCATTTAAGTATATCACGCTCACCTTACGAGCCGATAATAAAGGCGAAGGTGGAATTTTTTCTTTGTATGCGTTGGTACGTAAAATGCATTTTAAGTGGTTAGCAATTCCCGCTATGATTGGTGGGGCCGCATTGCTAGCAGATGGAATTATCACCCCTCCTATTTCGGTAGCTTCGGCTGTGGAAGGTCTCACAGTAATCAATCCTGATATTCAAACTGTCCCCATCATTATCGGGATTTTATTCGCTTTATTCTTTATACAACAATTTGGAACCAAGTTCGTAGGTCGATTTTTTGGTCCAGTGATGTTAGTTTGGTTTAGCATGTTATTCATTCTTGGTGTCAAGGAGATTTATTGGAACCCAATCGTTTTTAAGGCGATTAATCCCTATTATGCTTTTCATTTGTTGATGTATTACAAAGAAGGATTTTGGATTTTAGGAGCAGTTTTCCTCTGCACGACAGGAGCCGAAGCATTGTATTCTGACCTTGGACATTGTGGTCGGAAAAACATTCGAGTAAGCTGGGGCATGGTTAAAATTGCGTTGCTTGCCAATTATTTTGGACAAGGCGCATGGCTTCTAAATCATACTGGGAAGACTTTAAATGGAGCAAAGCCTTTCTTCGAATTAATGCCTGGATGGTTTTTGTTTGCCGGAGTTATCATCGCCACCTCCGCTGCCATTGTTGCTAGTCAGGCTTTGATTTCTGGAACGTTTACCGTTGTTAATGAAGGCATGCGATTGAATTTTTTACCGAAAGGAAGAGTCGAATACCCCACCGATTTTAGAGGGCAAATTTATATTCCTTCTATCAATTGGTTGTTGTGTGCAGCTTGTATTGGAATTGTGCTTTTTTTCCAGAAATCAAAGAATATGGAAGCAGCTTATGGTTTAGCCATTATCTTAACCATGATGATGACCACCATCCTATTAAATTATTATTTGTATCTTAAAAAGTATCCGAAAATTTTTATTTATTTTGTCATTACTCTTCTTTCTGTTGTCGAAGTTTCGTTTTTAATTGCAAACCTTAGCAAATTTTTGCAAGGCGGATATGTGACGTTGATAATTGCATCGTTGATCTTTGTAATGATGTGGGTTTGGTACGAGGCCCGAAAAATTAAAAATGCATTAGTGGAATTTGTTCCTTTAGCTAAATATGCAGATGTGATTTGTGATGTATCCAAAGACACGACAATTCCTAAATACGCCACTCATTTAATTTATTTGACTTCCGCATATCAAGAAACTGAAGTGGAGAATAAAATCATTTATTCCATTTTGCAAAAGCAACCCAAACGCGCCGATTTGTATTGGTTGGTTCATGTGGATGTTATTGATGAACCTTATACTGTTGATTATCGAGTAACGCAATTGGTGAAAGATAAAATTATGCATGTCCGTTTTAAAATCGGATTTCGTGTTGAACCCCATATCAATTTAATGTTCCGTCAAGTGGTACAAGAACTTGTGCAAAATGGTGAGCTCACCATCACAAGTAATTATATTCCGCTACGAGATTTACATATTGCCGGTGATTTCCGATTCATCGTAATGGAAAAATATCTCTCCTATGAAAACACGTTGAATTTCTACACAAAAATGATTTTGAATCTGTATTTCGTGATTAAAAATTTAAGCATGAATGAAGAAAGAGCATTTGGACTCGATTCGAGTGCTGTACTGGTTGAAAAAGTACCGTTGATTGTTACTCCTCCAGGGTCGTATGATTTTACTCGATTAGATTAATCCCAATTGCAAGTATATAAAACTAAAAAAGGCAGAAATCATCTGCCTTTTTTAGTTTATTCAATGTATATTATTTCTTAAAGAAAGTTTTTACGCTTGCTGCATTACCAGCAGTTACCATTAATTTATAGGTACCCGTTGTTAAATTACTTGGAACTTGTAGCTCAAACTCATTGATTCCAGGTGTACCAAAAAATTCCATCGGCTCAGCAATCAATTGACCGTTTAAAGAAAGAATTTTTACGGAGACCATTTCTTGCGACTCCAAATTAATTCTTAAAGTAGCATCGCTTTGAATGGGGTTAGGATATAAGATAGCAGCTAATTTATCTCCATTCACAGGAGCAATACCGGATGTAGTAGTATCTTCAGAGATTACTAAAGTATTAGTGCGAACAATATCTCCACTAGAAGTCTGGCTGCTATTTGTATAGTTAAATGCACCATAAAAAGTTACATCGCCCGTTCCAGCGGCCGGAGCTACCCAATTAAATGACCATTGTATGATACCTACTCCAGCGGTTCCCGAAGCGGTATGTGTAACATACTTTGTACTTACAATTTTCGTGGTCACTGTATTGGTAATAATTAATTGTCCTACTAAGGATCCATTCGCAGCTTGCGGCGAAATTTGAAATCCATATTTATTGATTCCAGGTTGAGCACAGGATGCAGTGATTGTGTAGGTTTGTCCAGGGATATATCCTGAAGACAGAACATTAGCGGTAATGATTTGATTTGGTGCAATGGTTGGATTCCCAGCATGGCAGTTAGAAGTTGCACATGTAAGACCATCTGCTGGTGATCCGGTACGACCTGCAGGTGATCCACCGTTGTTGCTATGAGCATCGTTTCCGCTGGTTTGAATTAGTAACAAAATGACTAATGCTGTGATTGAACTGAGTGTAAGTGTTTTTTTCATAGTTGGATTTTAGCGTGGTTTAAGAGTGTAAGTATACGAAATAAGTGTTTAAACATGCAAATTGGGGTGTAAATATTTGATAATGATAGGTTTCTGATTTTAAATTCCTTTGACTAATTTTGTCTATTGAACAAAATATGAATACTATTTCATTTGCAAAAGCGCGAGTAGCTGATTTGACGGCATTAATAAATGATCATAATTACCGGTATTATATTTTAAGTGACCCTCTAATTTCCGATTATGAATTTGATACATTATTAGCAGAACTAATACAGCTAGAAAAGGAATTTCCGGAATTATTGGATCCCAATTCTCCCTCACAAAGAGTTGGTGGAGAAATCACCAAAAATTTCGAAACATTGAAGCATGTTTACCCTATGCTTTCTTTAGGAAATACCTATTCGGAAGATGAGTTAAAGGAGTTTCATGAACGTGTTGTTAAAAGTATTCCCGATGAGAAAGTGGAATACGTTTGTGAACTTAAGTTTGATGGTGTTGCCATAGGAATTCAATACGAAAAAGGTAAGTTTAAAAGAGCGGTAACACGGGGAGATGGAATTCAGGGTGATGATGTTTCTGCCAATGTAAAAACCATTCGTTCCCTCCCACTCCATCTAAAAGATGGAAATTATCCCGATCAATTTGAAATTCGTGGTGAGATTATTCTCCCAAGAGCCACTTTCGAAAGAATCAACGAAGAAAGGATCGATATAGGCGAAACTCCATTTGCAAATCCTCGAAACTCTGCCTCAGGAACATTGAAATTGCAAGACAGCGCAGAAGTAGCAAAAAGAAAACTCGATTGTTTTCTCTATGCATTGTATGGTGAAAATTTACCTTTTCTCACGCACGAAGATGGATTGAAAGCAGCTACTACTTGGGGATTTAAAATTTCAAACGATAGAAAAGTTTGTCAATCCCTAGAAGAAGTATTCGCCTACATTAATTATTGGGAGAAGAAACGCCCGGAGCTTCCATTCGACATTGATGGTGTAGTTATTAAGGTGAATAGTATCGCTCAACAAAATGAATTAGGGTTTACTGCAAAATCTCCTCGATGGGCCATCTCTTTTAAGTACAAGGCCGAATCAGGATCTTCCCAGTTGTTAAGCGTCGATTATCAAGTTGGAAGAACAGGAGCTATTACTCCTGTAGCCAATTTAAGTCCAGTGCCGCTTGCAGGAACCATCGTAAAACGCGCCACACTGCATAATGAAGATCAAATTGAAAAGTTAGACTTGCATTTCGAAGATACTGTTTTTGTTGAAAAAGGCGGAGAGATTATCCCTAAAATTACAGGAGTAGATCTGTCGAAAAGAAAAGTAAATTCAATCAAAGTGGAGTTCATTCACCATTGCCCCGAATGTAATTTTGAATTGATACGTAAGGAAGGAGAAGCTCAACATTATTGTCCAAATTCATTGGAATGCCCGCCTCAAGTCAAAGGACGTATTGAACATTTCACCTCCAGAAAAGCCATGAATATCGATGGATTTGGAACGGAAACCATCGACCTCTTCGTAGAAAAAAAGCTCATCAACAACATTGCAGATATCTATCAATTAAAGAAGGAAGATATTTTATCTATGGATCGTTTTGCTGATCGCTCGGCCACAAATCTGCTGGAGGCCCTCGAAACTTCTAAAAAAGTATCATTTGAAAAAGTGCTCTTTGCTATTGGAATTCGATTTGTAGGAGATACCGTAGCGAAAAAATTAGCACGCCATTTTGGCTCTATCGATGCGTTGATGGCTGCGGATGCGACTCAACTGATAGAAGCTCCTGAGGTAGGACAAGTGATTGCAACTAGTATTCTAGATTTCTTCAAGGATCCTGTTAATATGAAAATGATTGAATCGTTGAGGAATCATGGACTTCAATTCCAACTTTCAACAGAAGACATGCCCATTAAGGTTTCGGAAAAATTAAAGGGCATTTCCATCGTAATTTCCGGAACTTTTGAGAAACATTCTCGAGATGAGTATAAGCAAATCATTGAAGAAAATGGAGGAAAAAATGCTTCCGGTGTGACTCGTAAAACGAATTTTCTTTTTGCAGGTGCGGATGCAGGTCCAAGTAAATTAGATAAAGCGACAGAGTACGGTGTGAAAATAATTGATGAAGAAGAGTTCCTTGCCATGATTGAGCCATCTCATTAAATTAACTATTTTTGAACAATAAATTAATATGCTAACCTTTCATGAAGAAAACATTTCGCCATAAAATAGGTCGCTATCTTTTCTTAAAGGAATTTG
>JBJXGU010000006.1:0-2622 GCA_046160245.1 Bacteroidia bacterium | reverse complement strand
ATTTATCGAGTTCGGCGAGTGGTGTGCGCGCTTTTATGATTTGGTAGCCGCCGCGCGAATCCATGCCCATAATAACAGAGCGTCGTGTTTGGAGTTCGCTCATGACATCGCCCATCACATGCTCGGGAGCTTCTGTTTCTACTTCGTAAATGGGTTCGAGGAGTTGCGGTTGCGCTGCGTGGAAAGCTTCTTTGAAGGCCATCATGCCCGCAATTTTGAAACTGATGTCATTGGAATCTACCGCGTGCATCTTGCCATCGTACACTGCCACACGTACATCGCGTACATACGATCCCGTTAGTGGACCTTCCAACATTTTTTCCATGATGCCCTTGATGATGCTCGGCATAAAACGATTGTCAATCACCCCGCCACTAATGCAATTGAGAAATACCAACTTTCCACCCCAAGGTAAATCATACATCTCGGTATTTTTTACGTTGAGGTCTTTGGGATTGGGAAGTCCTTCAAAATAAGGCTCTATGCGCATGTACACTTCACCAAATTGTCCGGAGCCACCCGATTGTTTCTTGTGTTTGTAGTTGGCCTCAGCGGGCTTCTGAATGGTTTCTCTGTAAGGAATGCGCGGAGCTTCAAAATCAATTTCCATTTTATGCAGATGTTGCAACCTCCACTTTACAATGTTCATGTGCAAATCGCCCTGCGTCGATAAAATCAATTGTCGAATTTCTTTGTCGTAACGGTAACGGATGGTTTGGTCTTCGGCATGGATATCGTGCAAAGCTAACATCAATTTTTCGTCGTCGTTTTTATTTTTGATGACGATGGCCGTGCGCAATTTGGGTTCGGGGAAATGAATTTCATCGATATTGCCCTTTGCTCCTTTCGCATTTAAGGTGTCGGAAGTATTGGTGTTTTTTAGTTTTAAGGTAGCTCCAATGTCGCCAGCTTTGAGACGATCGACTTGAATTCTGTTTTTTCCATCTAAAATGAAAAGCTGTCCGATGCGCTCTGTAGTATCAGTTTTTTCATTCTGAAAATCGTTGCCTTGCACCACTTCGCCCGACATCACTTTAAAGAGGGATAATTTTCCAAGATGAGGTTCTACTAGTGTTTTGAAAACAAAGAGTCTGGTGGGAGCCTTGGGATCACATTTTACTTCCGATCCATCTTCCAACACTTCAGCAGGCATATCCACGGCCGATGGCGCTACATTATCAATGAAACCCATCAAACGGCCACTGCCCATATCATTCTTTGCCGACAAACAAAATACAGGAAATACCTGATGATTCATCATTCCCTTTTTAATTCCATCGCGAAGCTCATCCTCATCCAAATTGCCTTTTTCAAAATACAATTCCATCAACTTCTCCTCGTTCTCCGCTGCTTTTTCTACTAACTCATTGTGCAATTTATTTGCATTTTCTAATTCACTGTCTGGAATCGGTAATTTCTCGGGCTTCCCTCCTGTCTTGGGGAATTTATACATCGTCATTTTCAACAAATCAATGATGGCATTAAAACCGGGACCTACCTCCACCGGATATTGCATCACTGTTACGGCAGGACCAAAGAAATTTTTTGCTTCCTCTAACGTGCTTTGAAAATTTGCCTTTTCATGATCCAGCTGATTGATGGCAATGATGGTGGGTCGCTGGTATTTGTCCACGTAATCAAAAATAATTTCGGTACCAATCTCCACTCCGTTTTGTGCATTTAATAAAATAACGGCGGTATCGCAAACGCGAATGGAGGAAATGACCTCGCCAATAAAATCATCGAGTCCGGGCGTGTCGATCACGTTAATCTTATAATCTTTCCATTCCGTATGTAGTGGGGTTGCATACACCGAGCTTCCGCGGGTATGCTCAATCTCGTGGTAGTCGGAGAGTGTATTCTTCTCTTCTACCGTTCCTCTTCGTGAAATAATACCAGCCTCAAATAACATGGTTTCGGCAAGGGTGGTTTTGCCGCTTTTCGCAGCGCCAATCAGGGCTACGTTTTTGATGTGCTTTTCGTCGTAGGTTTTCATATATTGAAGAATTTGATACCACGGTTAAGAACTCGAAAAAAGACTTATTTTAAAAAGTAGTTTTAACCATCATTATATAAAGCATATAATTTACCCAAAGGCTGGCACTAAACACAATGGCCAGGGTTAATTCAATCAATATACTTAAGGCAAGCTGTATTGATGGTTTAAAATTAGCATAAGAAAGCATGCGAAACCAGAAAAAGTCATGATTTTACTCAAATTAATTACCAATATTTAGGGATTTTGTAATGTTTTACTCAAAATATTCAAAACCTGAAGTCGCTTTCTGAGGTTAAAAACCCAATTGTAATTAATACCATGAAGCAGATACCAGCAATGCCTCCTCACATTCAGGAGAAATTTGAAGAAGAAATTAAGGTGGAGATCATCCGCCAACAGACCGAAGAAGAGTTGAAGTCGAACCCTGTATACCAGGAGTTTTTCAATAACTATAATGAGGCCAGCGTAGAGAGTTTCATAAGAAACTATGCCCGTCGTAAAGCCTTTTATATGACTCGCGGACAAGAGTACATCAGCCAAGAGGAACAAGTAGCCTTTCGCCATAAAATGATCGCTGAGGAAGGCTTATGGGCCATTCAGCAAAAGAAATTGTTTAATCTTCA
>JBJXGU010000005.1:0-23172 GCA_046160245.1 Bacteroidia bacterium | reverse complement strand
TGTGAGTCCGAATTCAAAGGTATTCTCCGTCTTAAAATCAAGATTTCTTCCGCCTCCAAACAAGATCCGATCGCCTACATTTCTAAAATAATAATACCCTTTTTCATAGTGGAAAGAACCCTTCACTTTAAGATCAGGAATGGGCTTCGTGATTAACACTTGCGCTCTTCCCGGCTCCACCAAAGCATCGGGTAACAACTGTTTTGCAAAGGCATTGGTCGTAATTAAAAGTTGTTGGGTAGGAATGCTAAATCCATTGCCAGTTTCTACCAATAAACAATCTTCTTTTTGATGCCAGCCTTTTATTTCAATGCCATTCAGCACTTCAATATTTTTATTGCGAACTAAGGAAAGCAAACTTTTCATCATTTTACCTGTGTTGATTTGTCCTTCGCCACAATTCTTGATCAGATTTCGAACACCTGCAAATCCGAATTTTTCAATTTCAGCAGAGGCTTTCTGATAGGTGTTTTTCATTCCGCTGATGGATGCTAATCGCTGATTAAAACTGTCCATCCTATTTAAACTATCATTCCAGATATCTTCTTCTTGCGGGGTGAACAATTCATAGCCACCCAGTTCTTCATACTCTAAATTAGCATCGCCCAGCACAGATCTTAATTTTTGGAGTCCTTCCCATCTTTTCTGAACCAAACTGAAAACGTCTTCTTCAGAAGCGTTTTTTAAATCATCCAATAATTCCGTCATGCTTCCAAAACAAGCAAAGCCAGCATTTTTTGTATTGGCTCCATACGGTAGAACCCGACCTCTATCTACTACTAAAATTTTCCACTGAGGTTTTAACAATTGCGCTGACCTTGCTGCATTTAAGCCCACAATTCCAGCTCCAACAATCAGCAGATCAACGCCTTCAAAATAAGTTTGACGCTCCCAAAAACTTAAACTCGCTATATTTTCCTTCATAATCATTCGCAATTTTAATTAAAAAACACTACAAGTATAGAGCATGTAAGCACAAAATAAGCATTAACTTTGCACCCTTATTCAGAAAAGCGATTATGGGATTAAAATGTGGAATTGTAGGACTTCCAAACGTCGGGAAGTCGACTTTATTTAACTGTTTATCGAACGCAAAAGCTCAAGCAGCAAATTTTCCGTTCTGCACTATTGAACCCAATGTTGGTGTAATCACCGTTCCGGATGAACGATTAAAGGTTTTAGAATCTTTAGTAAATCCACAAAAAACGGTTCCTACCACAGTTGAAATCGTTGACATTGCGGGATTGGTAAAGGGAGCAAGCAAAGGAGAAGGCCTAGGCAATCAATTCCTGGCTAACATTCGTGAGACGGATGCCATTTTACATGTGCTTCGATGTTTTGACGACCCGAATGTGGTGCATGTGGACGGAAGTGTAAATCCAGTTCGTGACAAAGAGACCATCGATTTTGAATTGCAATTAAAAGACCTCGAGACCATCGAAAAAAGAATGCAGCGCATTGAAAAAGTTGCGAAGATTGGTCTGGATAAAGAAGCGAAGAAAACTTTTGAAATCTATCAAGCATTAAAAGCACATTTGGAAAAAGGAGAATCGGCGAGATCGGCTCCCCTCTCAGAAACAGATTGGGAAATTGTAGCTGACTTATGGTTACTGACTGCAAAACCGGTGATGTATGTTTGCAATGTAGATGAAGGATCTGTGGTAAATGGAAACAAATACGTGGAGATGGTGCGCGAGAAAGTAAAAAATGAAAATGCTGAGATCATTGTGATCGCAGCAGCCATTGAAGCTGATATTGCAGAATTAGAGAGTTATGAAGATCGTATTGCCTTTCTTTCTGATTTAGGATTGACTGAGTCAGGAGTTACTAAATTGATTAATTCAGCATACCAACTCCTAAAACTACAAACTTACTTCACAGCGGGAGTAAAAGAAGTGCGTGCCTGGACCATTCACAAAGGCATGACGGCTCCACAAGCTGCGGGTGTAATTCATACCGATTTCGAAAAAGGATTCATTCGTGCTGAAGTGATGCAATACAACGATTTTGTTTCACTTGGGTCGGAGCAAGCTTGCAAAGAAGTGGGAAAATTAAGTGTGGAAGGTAAAGAATATGTGGTACAAGATGGAGACATCATGCACTTCAGATTTAATGTTTAAACCAAGAAATTACTAATTAATAAAATAGTAGAATTAATATGGGACGTGCATTTGAAAAACGCAAACATAAAATGTTTGCAAACAATGCAAAAGCTTCGAAAGCTTTTACCAGAATAGGAAAAGAAATTGCGATTGCTGTAAAATTAGGCGGACCACATCCCGACGGAAATCCTCGTTTGCGAATGGTGATTCAAAATTCTAAGGCGTTAAACATGCCTAAGGATCGCGTAGAAGCCGCAATACAACGAGCAGCACACAAAGATGAGAAAGTTCTCGACGAAGTAGTATTCGAAGGTTATGGCCCTCACGGAATCGCAGTAGTTGTTGAAGCTGCTACCGATAACAATACAAGAACAGTAGCTAACATTCGCATGCATTTTAATCGTTGCAATGGTGCGATGGGAAAAACGGGATCATTAGATTTTCTTTTCGATCGCAAAGGAATTTTCTGCATTGAAAAAGGAAAATCAAATATTGAAGAGCTGGAATTTGAATTGATTGATTTTGGAGCCGAAGAATTAGAAGAAGGAGAAGATGGAATTTATGTAACCACTTCGTTTACCGATTATGGTAAAATGCAAAAAGCATTAGAGGAAAAAAACATAACCATCATCAGTGCAGAATTAGATCGTATTCCGACTACTGTTACTGAGCTTTCCACTGACCAACAAAAAGATTTACAAAATTTATTGGACAGATTGGAAGAAGACGATGATGTGCAGAATGTTTTTCATAATATGAAGGAAGACTAAATTTAATTCAGAATTGCTTGCGCTTTGATTAATTGAGAACCTGTTAGCAAGTTCATAATCGCTATCGCTTATAATAACTCTTGCATCTGATATATGTCAAGACTAATCTTGCATGCAAATGCAAATATTAATTCAACGCTGAAAACTATAAGAGATCAAATCAACATTCACAATTCTGAATTCTTAATTCTTAATTCTTAATTTTTAAATGAATAATTGACAACGGGTAACATCATCACCGGAAATTTACTCCAAGTTTCGATTGAGTTTCGATGTTTGACAGCAATATAATATGAATTTCCACTGTAAGGAGTAGGAATAATGATAGAGGCTTGACCATTCAGGTTTAAAGGAACAATTGTAGTATACGCAACGCTATAAGGTGATGATGTATTTCTAAGTTGAACAGTTACCGTATCGCTCACTAATGGCGATGCGACTGCAACCATGTTTCCTCCACCGATATAAAATCCTTCTATTGCTACAAATAGATTTAAATTCGAGCTTCCTGTATTTACCGTATAATTAGAGACCGAGTTAATCGTATTGCACGTACCCACCAACGTTATTAATCCAGTTGTAGCTCCGGGAGGTACTGTAGCTGTAATTTGCAAAGTATTATTGATTACAAACACAGCATTAATTCCATTAAATTGAACACCGGTAATACTATTTAAATTAGTGCCGCTTATCACAACACTGCTTCCTACACTTCCTGATGCTGGATTAAAGGAAGAAAGAGTGGTTGGCTGAATTACATTAACAGTTAAAGAATTAGAAATGGCAGTGCAAGGTGAACTAACACCCGGAAAATGAATAGACCAATTTACAACTCTACCGGTATCTGCTCCAGCTCTGTCGTATACTTTTAGATTCCAGGTTCCATTTGGATTTAGAGTGCCTCCACCCAAGCTGGCAAAAGTGGTTAACGTGGTCGTCAATGCACAAGAGTTTACAGTGAAAATTGCATTCCAAGGTTTATACAATCCGGTATAGGGTACACCCGTTGTAGGAAGAATCGTAGCTCCTGAATCTGCAAAAACGGTATTGGTAAAATTATCACCGCCATTGCCTGCATTACCAGTTTGATCACTAAGACCTAATCGCTCGCCACTTGGACTCTCCAGAAAAATATCTAAATCTCCAACGTACGTATGCGTCAAACTCATTCGAATATAAATTTTTGAAGCTGGAACTACTGCAGAATAGCCGCTCACCACAATTGGACTCACTGCACCTGTACAACTATTATCCGGTATAAAAATTGAAGCCGTAGAGTTAAATTGTTGATTTGCTATCGGAGTATATCCAGCGATCACATCATAATTTCCAGATTGTGTTGCATTATAGGGAGAGGTGGTAGCACCTATAATATTTACACCGTTCTTTCTCCATTGATAATCCAATCCGACTACCGGAGTGTAGGATAAATTCACGCTATTAGGAGAACAAAAACTCAATGGTCCGCCGGCTGAAATAGAAGTAACAGCAGGTGTATTATTGATGGTCACACTGAGTGAAGAAGATGTACCGGCGCCACAGCTATTTTGTCCACTGACTGAAACAGCGCCGGATACCGCATTACTTGCTACATTGACTGTGATGCTGTTTCCGGTTGATACTCCTGATATAGTCATTCCTATGGGTAATGTCCAACTGTAACTGGTTGCATTGGCAATTGCCAGAACACTATAAATTAGCCCTACCGTACTTTGACAACTACTTAATGGTCCGGAAACAACTCCAGCGGCGGCTGGCAGAGGCGAAACTGTTATCGCTAACGGGCTCGACACCGTACCTGAATAACAAGGATTAGAAGGAGTAACCGTTATATTTCCGCTCACTGCATTTACGGCTACACTTACCGTTATACTATTCGTTCCGTTGCCGGCTGTGATGGAGAACCCCACCGGTATCGACCAAACATAATTCGTGGCGTTTACCACTGCTGGAATGGAATAAACAATAGTTGTTTGTCCCTGACAAACGGTTGCAGAACCAGAAATTGTACCGGTAGCGCCCACTAATCCGGAGATGGATAAATTAGCGCCGTTATCCGTACCCAACACATTCGGTAAAGAAGAAACGACCCGAATTCGATAACCTGCTCCGGCTGCGCTTCCGCCCGGAATAGTACATGCAATGGTTCCATTGGAAGAAGTAGACAAGAGGGTCCCAATGATTGTTGGACTGGCAAAAGAGCCACTCGCATTGGATAACTGAGCTGAATAAACATTTCCGGCATTGGCTACTCCATTTGTAACAAAATCCACATTTAAAACTTGACTTGGACATAATGTAAGTGGACTAATTGCATTGGTTGCAATGGTTGTTAATGTTCCTCCACCAGCAACAATGGTGAAGTTTACATTAGATATATCAAAGAAAATATTTCCTGCGCCTTCCACTTTTACGCGAGCTGTTGAAGAAAGAACAGCAGGAACTAAAACATTTTCAGTCCCATCATTGGGTGTGCCTGAAAGTAATGTTATTGGAAAAGTGAATCCTCCATCCGTAGACAATAAAATATTAACATTAGCACAAGAAATTGGGGCTATGTTCGTAGATGATACATTCCACGCTACATTGGCGGAAGCACCACCTGTCCAGGTAACAGCAGTGTTCGGTGCGGTTACTGCAAAAGCAGCACCTGTATTAATTACATTCACTTTCACCGTATCGTCAACACGGTGTACTCCACCACCTCCTACTCTATTATCTCTTCCTGTTATTCTAAATTTAAGCGTACGTGCATAGCTTGGCAAAATTTCGCCGATGGTCGTTACATTATTTACAATATCACTTATTTTAGGAAAAATACGTGTACCCGAAACCGTGGGTGAAAATGGGCGAAAAATGGGAGCATCTCCAACCGGTGCATTCCAATTTCCGGAAGCACCTAAATCATATTCTTCCCATGAAAACGTTACGGCATCACCGTTAGCATCTGTACCGCTCGCCGTTAAAGAGAAAGGAGTTAAATAAGGTATGGTATACAATAATCCAGCAGGTGTAATTACAGGAGGAGTATTGCCGGTTGCGGTGTTTGTTGGACAGCTATTTCCACTCCCTGTTGTTATATAATTCGTAATTTGATCGAAGCTATGGGTATGAAAATAAGCAATGCTATTGGGGGCTAAATTATTCGTAGCACTACAAATTCCAGCATAAGCCATAATCGTTATTCCACTTCCCGGTTCATAGGCAGCGGATGCAGAACGATTACCGCTACAGGATCCGGAAGAGGCATTAAACGTATGCGAGCCACCAAACTGGTGTCCCATTTCATGAGCTACATAATCAACGTCAAAAGCATCACCTACCGGACTTCCTAAACCTGTAACACCACCGGCTTTATTTGAGGTACATGGTACGCCTAAATAAGCAACGCCACCGCCACCGGTACTAAAAACGTGGCCTATATCATAGTTAGCACTTCCGATCACACTATTACAGGTAGTGACATTTTGGCCCAACATGGTGGATCCATTCGTATTGGTATATGGATCTGTATTCGCATCGAGATAAATCAACAAATTATTATTGGCTACCATCGTCATTCGAACCGCCAATTCAGATTCATAGATTCCATTTACACGATTCATGGAGGCAACCATGCCAGCCATTGCACCTATAGTAGTTCCTCCATAAAAGGCGGCATATTCACCGGTACAGGCAAGTGCTAAACGGTAATTTCTTAATTGCGTACCATGCGTTTTATTCGCTTGACCATTTGCTATTTGATTAAAAGACCTATTCTTATTCATGGGCAGACTATCCAACTCACAATTAAACGAACGATACGGTTTAAAATCATCACGGAAATAGACAATATAATCTGTTGAATTCCCAAACTCTATCGGATCAATAAACACACTACCCTTCGGCGACAAAATCATCGCATGAAATCCAATTGGGCTAATACTGACTTTTAATATAGCATCTCTCTCTTCAATGCCTTGACCTGAATACGTTTTTATCGATGAAAAGTTTGCAGCTAAGGTTGGATCCATCACCATTGACTCTACCATCTTAAAAGAACGAACAGAACCATCGGGCATTGGGATCTTGAAAGTCACATTCGAATTTAGTGCTGCAGGGGTAAACTCCATAGGAGCCACGCTTAATTGTTGTCGAATTAAGTTTGTATTACACTGTATAGCGACATATTTTTCAGGCAGTGCATACCTTTTATTTAAATTTATTAAACTAGACGAAGGAATCGTTTGCCAATACACTTTATTTTCTTGTGCATTTACGGATGAATATTCTAGGACAAGAAATATTAAAAATCCAAGAATGGATAGGACATAATTTACAGACAATAGCTTTGATTTCATAAGCTGATTTAGATTACTATTTTGAGAAGTGAGTAGGAAAATAGAGCCTTGAGAAATTGCAAAAGAAGGAGCTTAACCGTGCAAGATATTACATTAAACTTATACAAGTCAAGGAAAAACTACACTTTTTGACAAATCACTTAACGACCTTACATATTTTCACCTATTCTTTTCAACTATTCACCAAACAGTTGATAAAATAAATGGATTCAAATGTAAATTCGAATCTATGAAAACCAATCATTTGTAAAAAAAAGAGATTGCTTACTAGCAAAATGAAATTAACATAATCAAAAAAATGCTTGCAATTGTCATAAGAAGTCATATATTTGTTTTTGCTGTGTATCTGGAAATTCCAGCAAAATCGAAAACTAGTTAAAACAAAACAACTTTACATGTTACTGAAGAATATACTTTCTGTAAAAGGCAATTTATATGCCTTTAAAATATTTTAATATGAAGCGTAAATAACAAAAATCTAACAATAAATATAAATAAAATGAAAAACAAATTCTACACAAAAACATCTCTTGAGAGAGCGATGAGTATTTGCTGGAAAGGCGTTTTAAGCTTATTGGTGTTCGTTTCCCTCGGAACAAGCATTAACGCTCAAACGGCTACTATTGGAACTGGCGTCTTAACCGCAGCTGGTACCAACGGAGTACCTATTTATAGGTCTTCAACAGGAAGTAGCTTCCACCATTCAAAATCAATTCAGTTAATTACTGCTGCTCAGTTAAGCACGGCAGGTGTTACTTCTGGAGCTAGCATAACAGGATGGGGATACAATAAAACGAACAATGGTATTCCATCTGCAACTACTTCATGGACTTTAAATGTATATTTAAAGAATACTTCGAATACTGTATTAACTTCAGGTACTGCATGGAACACAATGATTTCTGGTGCTACTTTAGCATATACAGCTACCATTACTAACCTAAATATGCCTGCTGCGACAGGATATTGGGTATGGCCAACCACTGGCTTTAACTATTCAGGTGGAGCTATTGAAGCATATATTGAGTGGTTCCCTGCAGTACTTGGTGCAAATCCATTTACAACTAACACTTTCTCATGGCAATACACTGCTTCGGGTAACCAAGCAATGGGAACGAGTAATAGCGTAACTCTTCCTGGCACAACATCTGTTTTTACCACGCAAGCTCGTTTCTACAATACACGAATTAATTACTCTACAACTCCTTGTGCAGGTCAGCCTAATCCAGGAAATACTATTGCTAGTGCAGCTTCCGTTTGTAGTGGATCTAATGTGAACCTAAGTTTACAGAATCCTTCAACTGGTTCTGGTATTTCTTATGCATGGGAGCATTCTGATGACGATGTTAACTGGACTCCTTTTGGAGGAAATGCTCCTTCAGCTTCTTTTACAATGGGCGCTATTCCAAAATATTTTCATTGTATTGTTTCATGTATAAATAATCCAAACCCTGGAACTTCTAATTCAGTATTAGTTAATTTAAATACTACTGCGTTCCCTGAAGATTTCACTTCTGCCATCTTCCCTCCTAATTGTTTTTCAGAAACAGATGCATCAAGTTTTCTTGATCGTCAAGCTCCAAACGGTTTTGGGTTAGCTGGAACAGGTTCTGCAAGATGGAATTTCTTTAACGCTTCAAATGGAACAGTAATGACACTTACTAGTCCAACTTTATCTGCTCCTGCAGGGGCCAATACTACTTTAAAATTTGATGTAGCTGGATCCACTTATACGGGTGGTGAAATCGACCATATATTTGTTGAAGAATCTGTAAATGGAGGAACCAACTGGACTTTATTAGCTGATCTTACTAATAACCCAGCTGGTGGAGCATTATATACAAAAATAGGAGCGCCAACAACAGCAACATTTATTCCAACTGCTGCTGAATGGGCAACGCTTTCATTCCCTGTAAATGCTTCAGCTAATCGTTTTCGTTTACGTGGAGTTTCCAACTTTGGAAATATGGTTTATGCTGATAACTTAATATTAGAAACATTACCTCCTTGTATTGATCCTCCAACGGCTGGTACCGCACAATCCAATATTCTTCAGTTTTGTAATAATTCAACGGTTAACTTAAACCTTTCTTTGACTGGAAATTCAACAGGAGTAGGTCAAACATACCAATGGCAGTATTCTACTGACGGTGTTGACTATTATGACATTATTGGTGCTACAACTGCAGCTTGGACTGAAAATGGTGTGTCTATTTCATATTACTACCAGTGTAATGTAACCTGTGGTGCTTCTACTGTGCCATCTGCTTCAGTATTTGTACAAGCGGTTCCTCCACCAGTTGCTGGTTTAATCAGTGGACCTGGATCAGGATTAACCAATACTGCTATATCTTATTCGAGCACCGGTGAAGTTGGATCATTGCAATGGCAGGGTCGTTTGCTACCTAGTGGAACATTTGCGAATGTGGTAGGTGGAACCAATAATCCACAAAATATATTCTTCAGCACACCGGGTACTTATGAAATTCGTTTAGTTACTTCTGTTTCCGGTTGTACCAATGAAATTTCTAACGTTGTTACCACAGTAATTTCCGTTGCCGGTGATAATGTATGTAATGCAGTTCCTGTAAATATTGGTGTTAATGGTCCTTTCTCTAATGTGGGTGCCACTATCCAACCCGGTGAAGCTCAAGCTCCAAATACTACTTGTAGTACTAATAATACTTGGTGTCCTGGTACAAGCGGATTAATCAGCAATAGCGTTTGGTTCTCATTTACAGTTCCAAGTGGCGGATCAGGTCGTTATGGTGTTGCGATTCCAGGATTTGATAGTCAGGTAGCCGTTTGGTCTGCTAATTCATGTGGTGATTTATTAAGTGGCCTTGGAACTTTAATAGCTGCTAATGATGATTCAGTGGGTGGTGGTTTAAATGCTTATGCACGAGCACATTGTTTAGTACCAGGTCAAACTTATTATATTCAAATGGATGGTTATGGTACAACAACAAATGCTGCTTTTGCAGTAAGAATTGATGACTTTGGTCCTGCAAATCCTTCATTTAGCGGAATTGGAGCTACTGTATGTGAAAATGCAGGTTTAGTAACATTAACTCCTGCTGTTGCTGGTGGTGTATTCTCTGGAACTGGTGTTTCTGGTAACTCATTTAATCCAGCACTTGCTGCTGCAGGTTTCCATACTATTACTTATACTTTAGGTGGTTTAGATATTTGCTACAGCTCTTCACAAACTGTTGAAGTAGTAACTCCTACTTTCACTTACTATGCTGATGTGGACGGCGATACTTATGGTAATGCCGGAGTTAGTATTTTGAGTTGTGCAATTTCTGCTCCAGTTGGTTATTCTGCTGATGCAACCGATTGTAATGACGCTAACCCATCTATAAATCCTGGTGCAACTGAACTTTGTAACGGAATCGATGATGATTGCAATGGTATTATAGACAATGGATTTGATGTTGATAATGACGGTTTCACATCTTGTGGTGGTGACTGTAACGATAATGACAATACTGTTTACCCAGGTGCTACTGAAGTATGTAATGGTGTAGATGATGATTGTAACTTATTAGTTGATGATGGTTTAACTTTCATTACTTATTATGCTGATGTGGATGGTGACACTTATGGTGATGCTTCTAGCACAGTTAGTACTTGTAATGGTGCTCCAATGGGCTATGTAAGTAACTCATCTGATTGTAATGATAACAATGCTGCAGTTAATCCTGCTGCTACTGAAATTTGTAACTTAATTGATGATGATTGTGATGGACTTATTGACGAAAATCTACTTGTAGCTGGTCCAATCAGTGGTCCTTCAGTACAATGTATGGCTGTAGTTACGGGTTCTGCAACTTTCTCTATCTCTCCAGTATTTGATGCAACAGGATATTCTTGGACAGTTCCAAACGGAATGATCATCGTTTCTGGACAAGGTACTACTTCAATCTTCGTTTCTTGGGCGCCTCAGGCAGTTCATGATGGAATCATTGGAAACATTGTAGTTACTCCTTCTAATGCTTGTGGTAATGGTACTCCTAGCTCTCTTGGAGCTGATATCGGTGCTATTATCCCAGTTAAGCCAGGATCTATCTCTGGTCCTACTAAGCTTTGTCCTGGTGATAATGGAGTTTACTCTGTAGCTCCAGTAGCACGTGCTTCAAACTATATTTGGACTTTACCTACGGGTATGAGTATTCTTTCTGGTGCAGGAACCAACGTAATTACTGTTGATGTGAATGGTGCTTATTTAGGTGGTACTGTTTCTTGTAGAGCGGCTAATGCTTGCGGAATGGGACCAAACCGTGATCGTACAGTTAATGTTAATGTACCAGCTGCTTCTGCTTCTATTTCAGGACAAGCTTCTGGAGTTTGTAGCTCGAATGGTGTAGTTTATACTGCAACTGCTGTACCTGCTGCAACTTCATACAACTGGTCAGTTCCTGTTGGAGCAACCATTATGAGCGGTCAAGGTTCTAGCTCTATCACTGTTGATTTCGATGGAACATATGCAGGCGGAAACGTTTCTGTTAATGCATCAAATGCATGTGGTACTGGTGCTGCTCGTAACTTAAGTGTTACTGGTGCTCCAGGTCTTCCAGGAGTTATCACAGGAGATATTACTATCTGCCCAGGACAATCAGGTGTTGCATATGGAGTTTCTACTGTAACCGGTGCTTCTTCTTACTTATGGTCTTTACCAGGAGGAACAACAATTACAAGTGGTCAAGGAACTAAAGATATTCTTGCTACATGGGGAACTAACCCAGCTAGCGGATTGAACTTATCTGTAAACGCTTCTAACAGTTGTGGAACTAGTGCAAACCGTGTGTTGAATGGTATTTCAATCAGCGTTGCTCATTGTGGGCCTCGTTTTGGTGATCAAGGTGAAATCACTGGTTTGAATGTATATCCAAATCCTGCTGCTGATCGTGCTACTGTAGTATTTACAAGTACTGAAGGTGCTGACTTCAACATTAAAATGGTTGATGTTTCTGGACGTACTATCATGACTGAGCGTGGAACAGCTACCAATGGTTTGAATCAAAGAGAAGTTAACGTTAGCGAAATGTCTGCTGGTATCTACTTTGTAGTGATTGAAACTAATAATGTAGTTGAACAAATTAAAATGATTGTTGAATAAATATTCTGAGAAAGGGGGTAGAAATGCCCCCTTTCTTTATTTAAAATTCAATACTATAATTGTAAAATAACTCCAGAAAACAATAAAAAAATGAAAAAAACATTCATAAAAGCGTTGCCTCTGCTCGTGGTAATTGTAATGTTTGCTTTACCTCTTCTGGCACAAAAAAGTAACCCCAATGTGCCAATTGATGGTGGACTAAGCCTTCTTTTAGCTGCAGGCGCAGGTTATGGCATCAAGAAAATTTATAAGAAGAAAAAGGAAGATTAAAAATCCTTTGTGATATAGATTTAAAGGTCAGCAAATAATGCTGACCTTTTTTATTTTGTTTTCTGATCATCCTTATTAATTTAGCCACATGTTAACATCCATCAGCAAGGATCCTAAACAAAAAGCGATGGTGCTTTTTGTGTTAAAAGCTATTTTTCTTTATATCGTTTGGTTTATATCCTATGATTATTTCATAGCTCCCAACCAACAAGTTGATCAATATCTAAACTTCAGAGTAGCTACTGATGCTGGATCCATTTTAAATCTGTTAGGATTTGAAGGAAGTACAAGCCCCGGAAATTTACAAACCTTGGTCTGCATAAAAGGACAATCAGTAGTAGGCGTTGGAAATCCGTGTAATGGCCTAGAATTGTTTGTGCTCTTCGCCGGATTTATCATTTGTTTCCCAGGATCTTGGAAAAATAAATGGTGGTTTATTTTAGTGGGTAGCCTAATTATTCATTTTATCAATGTGCTAAGAACCGTGTCGCTTTCCTTGATTCAATATAAATCACCTGAATACCTCGACTTTAATCACCACTATACTTTTACCATTGTGGTTTATTCCATCATCTTCGTTTTGTGGATGTTTTGGACCAATCGGTACAGTCGACTCCAAGAATTATCTCAACCGGCTAAAAAAGAAGGGTAATGTTGTCAAATATCCCTTCCTCCCTTCGTTGGTTGCTTATTATACTCTTCTCTTTATCCTTAGTTTATATCGGATTCAAGAGAGAAAAAAAACTATTAATCATTGAAAAAGGCATTCCCACTTTTATCAATAGATACCCTAAAAAAAATGTAAGTGTATTCGAAAAAACAGAAATGAAGGGAACTTTTGGCATAAAGATTCCTGCTAAAATGCAATCTGCCGTAATATTTAGTGTACTCTTTTTATGCTTAGGAAGTATCATACTATTATTATACTCGAAATCATTGTTTATCGCTAAGGTTATTGCCTTGCTTTATCTTGGATACATGGTACTTAGTTTTATACTTTTAAAACTCGGCGACTTAGGCGTTGATTACCGCTTAAGCACAGGACTCTCACATTATTTAGAAGATTTATTTCTTTCTCCTCTAATTTTTTTATCCGTCATAGCATTTATTAAAGCTTTTGGGATACAAGTAAACGAACAAAAAAAGCCATAACACGTATAACGAAATTGATTTAACCTCAAATTCACTAATGAAAATAAACCTTCTTATACCGGTATTCAATGATTGGGAATCTTGTTCTCAATTAATAGCTGATATCGAAAAAGAAACTCAAAAGAGAGAAGGATTACAAATTCAATTTTTTATCGTCAACGATTGCTCCACGGATGAATGTCCTGCCTTCATTAACAATATACAGGTTATCCATTTAAACAGAAACATAGGCCATCAGCGTGCAATTGCTATTGGTCTATGCCATATCAACGACCATACACCAAGCGACTTTGTAATCGTAATGGACGGTGATGGCGAAGATAAAGCCACCGATGTTATCTTTCTTCTAGATAAAGCAATTCAAGAAAAAGACAAAATAATATTTGGCACGCGTAAAAAGAGATACGAAGGATTTTGGTTTCGATTTTTTTATATTCTTTACAAGCAAATTTATCGATTGCTTACCGGAAAGAAAATAAGCTTTGGAAATTTTTGTGCTATTCCATTTAAAAAGTTAAACAACCTTGTCTTTGTTTCCGATATCTGGAATCATTTTTCGGGAGGAATTATTCGCTCTCGCCTATCTTATTCATCCATTGATATTGACAGAGGATCAAGATACCATGGAAAGTCGAAAATGAATTTCTTTGCATTAGTAATACATGGCTTGAGTGCCATTGCTGTATACACGGATGTGCTTGCTGTGAGAATTCTAATCTCCACCTTTGGATTAATTACTGTATCATTAATTGGGATCTTAGTAGTAACGGGTATTCGTTTCTTCACGCCCTTTGCTATTCCAGGATGGGCATCTTTCGTAGTATTAAGTTTTTTAATTTTAATATTTCAAGCATTTCTTATTTCACTCTTGCTTCTATTCAATGTTTTAAACTATCGTACCCAACGACATTTTATTCCGGCATTAGAATATAAAAATTTCATTGCATAATACCATGAGTGAAGCAACCCATTACATCGGAAATGAGCTTGAGCTCTTTGGTCATGCTCATAACTGGAAAGGGTATTATAGAAAACATTTATCAAAATTCATTCAAGGAAATGTACTAGAAGTGGGTGCAGGAATTGGTGAAACAACCGCTCACCTTCTTAATGAAAAAGTTGCTAATTGGCTCTGCTTAGAACCCGATGCTTCGTTAGCGGAAAAAATTGAGATGAAAATTAAAAACAAACAATTACCTTCTTCTTGTAAACTGCTTGTTGGAACCACATTGGATCTTTCAACTTCCGAAAAATACGACACCATTATTTACATTGATGTCATTGAACACATCGAAAATGACAAAGACGAAATAAAAAGAGCCACAGCACTCTTAAATAAAGGAGGGGTCTTAATTATCTTGGTTCCTGCACATCAATATTTATACAGCCCATTTGATAAAGCGATTGGACATTTCAGAAGGTACAACAAAAAAAGATTACAAGAAGTGATTCCGGCAGGAGTTCAAAAAGAGAAAATCTTTTATTTGGATTGTTTTGGACTCTTTGCATCACTCATGAACAAATGGTTTTTAAAAAAAGATTATCCTACGCTCGAACAAGTTAAATTTTGGGATCGAATGATTGTACCCGTATCCAAATGCGTAGATCCACTGATTGGATTCTCTACGGGTAAATCTCTTATTGGAATTTGGAAAAAAGCATGAAGACCTCGAACCTAAAAATAACACCGGGAGCAATCTTAGTCTTCATTCTGTTTTTGATGACAATAAGTTTATTGACCCTTAGGATAAATTTAGCCTTATCGTATTTACCCGAAATAGGAGGAGTTTCGATCAATGTAATGTACGGAATTTTTCGAATAGTATCTGGAGGCGAACTCTACACTAATCCTGAAGTTGCTCCTTATTCGATTATTCAATACATGCCCCTCCATTTTCATATTGTTGCATTTCTTGGAAAGTTATTAGGTATTACAAAGGATGTACATGCTATGATGGTCCTTAACCGATTGTTTTGCTTGAGCATTGATGTCGCTACATTTATTCTCTTAGCAAGAACTTTGCTAAAAACTATTCAGGTTAAAAAAGTAATTTCTTTGGCCTTGGCCAGCATTTATTTTCTCTCCATTCCGAGTATCATTTATGCAAGAGTTGACAATTTATACCTTTTCTTTTTTGTAGCTACAATTGCTGTACTATTAAAAGACATCTTGCAAAACGATGGCAAAACTAGCACCACTATTCCTCGTTTACTTTTCTGTGGAGCACTTTGCGCACTTACCATTATGACTAAACAAACAGGAATATTTCTATTGGTATTTTGCAGCATCTACTATGTATTTATTCAGAAATCGGTATATCAATGGTCGATTTTTATAGCAGGTGTAATTACTTTATTACTTCTCATTGGATTACTTTTATTTCCATCGTCATTATTATCATTAAAATTAAATGTAGTTGACGGAGTTAAAAACGGATTCAACGCCAATTGGTTTATTGAAGTCCTTCTTAAAAATTTCTTCCTTAAATTCTCGTACGTTTTGGCAGCTGGATTTTTCATTGCATTGTCATTATTCAAAGAGCGCAGTAAGCAAGGTTATTTATTTCTTGCGGTTGGGATTGCTTTGTTCTTCACTACGGCAACGATCTCATCGTTTAAAGCAGGATCCGGATCCAATTATTATTTAGAATTCATTGTACTTTCCATCTTTGGTTCTGCCCTTCTTATAAAGAATCAATTTGGACCTACCAGTGGAGTGGTGTTATATGCCTTAATGCTTTCTCCATTTTTTATTATTGCTGCGGCAAACGACAAAGGGTGGGGAGATCTTGGCATGATGAAACAAACGAAAAAGAATTATTTAAACTGCATAGAAGTAGCCGACTACCTAAGGCCAAAACTTCAAACGGATGAATGGGTGCTAACAGACTTCCATAAAGAAAATACATTAAATCTTCAGCTCTCCGATAAAGCTTTATTTCCTTGTCGAGAAGTTGCACTCTATTTCACCAGACCTATTGGCGTTTTTCACTTCAATGAATTTAAGACTTTGGTTAAGAATGGAAAAATTCCATACTTAGTAACTAAAAAGGGAGAAACACTTGAAGAATTTATTGATGTTCCTTTAACTCCATTCGAACCCGATACAATCATTGGCAACTTTCAACTATTTAAAAAGTCGAATTAGTTACTTCTTGCTTTTCTAAAAATGATGTTTGTACAAATTGAGAAGAAATATTTTAAATCTGTAATAAATGGTCTTTTTTCGTATGCTCTTAAATACTTTAACTCAGACTCAATGATCTCATCTAATGTATTAGGCATATCTACATAGAAAGGAGGCAATAAACCGGGTTTAGAATAAATTCTTTTCTCTTGTAGTTCCTTCGTATAAAGCCCAAAATAATGTGTACTTAAAGGACGTACTCCAACAATTTTTATATCGCCTTTGAAAATATTAATCATCATGGGCAATTCATCCAACCAAGTTTTACGCATAAACTTCCCCCAACTTGTTATTCTGAAATCTTCAGCAAACTTACCTCCCGAGGCCAATTTATTTTGCGAATAAATATATTCCTGTAAATATTCAGCATACGGATACATTGTACGGAATTTATATACTTGAATAATATTTCCGTCTTTACCGATTCGATTCATTGTAAATAATGGACCATACGAAGGCGACAAATCAAAATGTGGTTCACGTTCCTTTTTTCCTACAAAATAGGTGTAGTTACCAATCACTTTAACTTCAATTATTTTAAAGCCACAGGAAGCTAATCTACCCAAAGCCTCTGCTTTCGACATGACTCTATTTCGTCCATTGGTCACAAAGAAATAAACTTTCTTAAAAAAGGGGAGTTTTGGAAATACTCTTTTAAAAATAAAATCAAAAACAAAATACAAGTGGGCAAAACCAGGAATAAACTTCTTCAACAAGCGAAACTTTCTTTGTTCTTGTGTTTCCACAAAACCAATATAAGTTCCTCCCATTGGTAATTTTTCATTAATTGCTTCTTGGAATTTATTTACAAAACGAATATCATTTATCTTCTTTAAATTGATGATAGCTTGCGAAGATGAATCTTCCATATTCTCAATATTAAAGGTCGTCGTTGTAATCATTAACTTGGTTTTATTAGACTTTAGGTCTACATACTTCCCAAGGAAATTTCTTACTTCCGGTTGAATATCCTTTAATAATGCTTCTTTCATAGGCTTTTTTTTCTGAACTGATACAAGTTAATATATACTTTGATTAGCAAAGTTCATATTCGGCAAGTAGATAAGTTCAGAGGGTAAACTAATCCATTTCAAGGGTAAAAAAAAGATATAACTCCTCTCCTTAATTGAATACTTGTAAACTTACAAAACGAAACAAAACGAGTCAAGTCTTACCATGAAAAAGTAGTCGATTGTTGACAACTCATTGCTTAATGGCTATTAAAATTGACATTAAAGCATTGACAATAAACTATTTAAATATTTATCAAATTTTAGCAAATTGAAAAAAATTAAATAAATCTTACATCCTTTAATGGCTAAAAAGCATTTTGTAAATCATTCTAACTCCAAACAAAAGCAACCCTGTTCCACTGATACGATTTACCCAGATGAGAAGGGTTGGTTTTAAGAAAGTGCGAAGTTTAGAGGCCGACCAAGCCTTAATTACATCCGTCAAAAATACTGTAATGAGGACTGTACTGAAAAATATAACGGTATGCATATACGTAAAACTTTTTCCTGAGGAAACTGATCCCGAAACACCGAGCCAGAAAATGAGTACGAATGGATTGAGTAGATTCATTAGAAAGCCTTTTAAAACTTCCACCCAAACTGAACTTCCCTTCTCTGATAAATCTAAATCGGCCGACTTAATATGTGGTTTTTTCAGAATCGTAACGATGCCGAATACCATCAATAAAATACCACCTGCCCATCCAATTTCCCATTGATAATTTTGCATCACTCCAGAAGCCACACTACTGAAATAGGTAATAGCAATATAAAACATATCGCTTAAAAGAACTCCCATTGCTAAATAAACGCCTCGCTTAAATCCCTTCTTTATACTGGTGTCAATGAGTAAAAAAAATACCGGACCTACCAATAATGACAAAACGAATCCCAACGTCAATCCAGAAACAATGGCTTCCAACATTTTGCTAAACTAAACAAACAACTATTATCATCTATTTCTATTCAATCATTCCTTTGAGAAGTAAATCAACATCAACAAATTGTAAAATACCACATCGTGCTAAAAATCTTCCAAATTCGAACTTGCTTATTTGAACGGTTTCAGTACATTTGAGGTCTTATGCAAAAACTAATTTGGGTATTTATTGCGCTCAGCTTTCTGCTTACTTCCTGCGAAAACGATCTTGATATTATTGAAGATTATAAAGAAATACCTATCATTTATAGTTTAGTTAATCCTTCCAGCACAACACATTATGTTCGTGTTCAGAAGGCATTTTTAGGCGTTGGAAATGCTTTATTAATGGCACAAGAGTCTGATAGTCTGTATTATGATCCTTCTAAAGTACGAGTTTACCTAGAAAAGTTAAATTTAAACTCGGTAGTTGAATCGTACCCCATGCAACCTGATTTCACACAATTCAAAAATGAAGGATTGTTTACTGATAATGACCATTATGTATTTCGATTGGATAGTGTTCGACTTAATCCCAATTTTCTTTACCAACTTCGCTTTCACAATATAGAATCTGGGTTAGTTATTACAGGGAGAACTAGAATTATAGAACCCATTTATCAAAACACATTATCCCCAACAACTCGAATTAATTTAGCTGACGATGATCCTTACAAAATCCGATTCATTAGTTCAAAATATGGAAAAATGTATGGTCTAATCATGCGCATTCGTTATACAGAAACCACAAAGTTAACACAAGCGATTAAGAATAAATATGAGGATTATAAATTACCTTATTTAACCAGTCTTACACTTAACGGAGGACAAGAATTATCTTTCCAACTTGATGGAAAATCCATATTTCAATTCCTGGGATCCAGAATTAAAGTTGATACTACCGTAACTCGTCGATTAATCGATTTTAAAAGCGATTTCATTTTCACCACAGCTACCGATGATTTTTACAATTACGTCCAAATTAACTCCCCGAATAATACAGTAAACTTCATTCCTGAATTCACTAATTTAAGTGGAGGAAAAGGGATTTTCACCTGCCGTTTGGATACTATTATACCTAGTATTTCTTTTAACGATATTAGCTACGACTCCCTCTTAAACGGCCGTTATACCAGCCACATCTTTCGATAATCACTGCCATAGTGTCATTATGTCAGCCTCGTTTTAGGGGTGATGGGCGTATTTCTGTCATTGTAACTTGAATTTTCCAATGGCATATTCATTGATTAGTAACTTTCAAATAAAAAAATCATGAAAAAAGTAATAGGAATTGACCTTGGAACTACTAACTCCTGCGTTGCAGTGATGGAAGGAAATGAACCAGTGGTGATACCCAATAGTGAAGGCCGCAGAACAACGCCTTCCATAGTTGCATTTATTAAAGATGGAGAACGTAAAGTGGGTGACCCTGCTAAACGTCAAGCAATCACAAATCCAACGCATACCATTTCTTCCATTAAGCGTTTTATGGGAGAATCTTTTGACAAAGTTTCTTTGGAAACCTCAAGAGTTCCATACGAAGTTGTTAAAGGCGATAATAATACTCCTCGCGTAAAAATCAATGATCGTTTATATACCCCACAAGAAATTTCTGCCATGGTTCTTCAAAAAATGAAGAAGACAGCAGAAGATTATTTAGGGTATGAAGTGAGTGAAGCTGTCATTACAGTTCCTGCTTATTTTAACGATGCACAACGCCAGGCTACGAAAGAAGCAGGTGAAGTTGCAGGATTAAAAGTTCTTCGCATTATCAACGAGCCTACAGCTGCTGCTTTAGCATACGGCTTAGACAAAAAACATACTGATAACAAAATTGCAGTGTTCGATTTAGGAGGAGGAACCTTTGATATTTCTATTCTTGAATTAGGAGATGGTGTATTTGAAGTCAAGTCGACAAATGGCGATACACACTTAGGAGGAGACGATTTCGACCAAGTAATTATCGACTGGTTGGCCGATGAATTTAAGAGTGACGAAGGGATTGACCTCAGAAAAGATCCAATGGCTTTGCAGCGTCTTAAAGAAGCTGCTGAAAAAGCAAAGATTGAATTATCTAGCTCTATGCAGACCGAAATTAATCTACCTTACATTATGCCCGTTGATGGAATTCCAAAACATCTTGTTAAAACATTAACACGTGCTAAGTTTGAACAATTGGCCGATAAATTAATTCAACGCACGTTAGAGCCTTGCAAAAAAGCACTCTCCGATGCGAAACTTACATCCAATGACATCAATGAAGTTATTTTAGTAGGTGGATCTACTCGTATTCCTGCCATTCAAGAATTAGTAGAAAAGTTTTTCGGAAAGAAGCCATCAAAAGGTGTAAATCCGGATGAAGTGGTTGCGGTAGGTGCAGCCATTCAAGGAGCGGTATTAACCGGTGAAGTGAAAGATGTATTGTTGTTAGATGTGACCCCTCTTTCTTTGGGAATTGAAACCATGGGCGGAGTATTGACAAAGTTGATTGAGTCGAACACCACCATTCCTACTCGCAAATCAGAAATATTTTCTACGGCTTCCGACAATCAACCATCCGTAGAAATCCATGTATTACAAGGAGAACGTCCGATGGCAAAAGATAATCGTACCATTGGTCGATTCCATTTGGATGGCTTCCCTCCTGCTCCACGCGGCATACCTCAAATTGAAGTAACCTTTGATATTGATGCCAACGGAATTTTGCATGTAACTGCAAAAGACAAAGCAAGCGGCAAATCGCAAAACATCCGCATTGAAGCGTCTTCTGGATTAAACGAAGAAGATATTCAACGCATGAAACGTGAAGCCGAAGCCAATGCAGAGAGTGATCGTAAAGCAAAAGAAGAAGTAGATAAAATCAATCAGGCCGATTCATTAATTTTCAATACAGAAAAGCAATTGAAAGAATTTGGTGAAAAAATTCCGGCTGATAAAAAGACTACTATTGAAAATGCACTTGCAAAACTGAAAGAAGCACATCAACAAAAAGATTGGACGGCTATCGAAACAGCAAGCACTGAGTTGAATTCAGCTTGGGAAGCGGCATCAAAAGATCTTTACAATGCTTCACAAGAAGCTGGCGCTCCTGATGGACAACAAGCCAATCAGGGTGAACCCACAGCTGCAGCAACCGATAATGTTACGGATGTTGATTTTGAAGAAGTGAAAGAAAAGTAATTTTAAATATTTAATATTGACGAAAGGGCTGTCCGTTAAAGGATGGCCCTTTGTTATTGTAAGCCTTTTCTGCTTTTATACACTGGTGATAAAAAATAATTCAAGCATCATTACTCTACATTAATTTCATGAATTGAATATTCATGCTAACGAAAACATCTTATCCTATGAATGAAATTTATTAACCTAACCGACTCATCCATTGGGAAAAATTATGACCAAAGTAAAATCCAATCGCATAACAAGGATTTCATTTTCTGTCGTGAAACAAACATGATAAATTTAATTCTCCAAGAAAGTTTAAAAGATCTTATATCAATTACATTTTAGTTCAACCCTGCGACGTATTTTTTTGGCCAAAACGATTTAAAAAAATTGTTGCATAGCCATAGCCTACGGAACTATTTTTTTAAGAAGTATTGGTGAAAAAGAGTCCCTAAAGGCTATCGCATAGGCGTCAAGCTTAAATAATATATTCCGATAAAAATTCAATTAGTTTTCCCACGTAAACAATGTAATTTTTCTACTGGATAAAATTGAAAAGATGCCGTCTAGGAAGAAAATTTAAGCCTGATCTTGATAAGCCCGCCCCCCATAAAATTGGATTCAATCCAATTTTATGGGGGGCGGGCAATATTAAGGGGGTGAATTCTTGTAGGGGCGCATTGCAATGCGCCCCTACATTCTCGGTTTTCGAACAATAAAATTTTTGCAAAATATTTGTAAAACTAAAAGTTAGCCTTGCGCCTATGCGATAGCCTCGGGAAGCAGATAGGAATAAAAGATACTTGTATTTGGTATTATACTTAGTATTTCTCATCGATACTGCAAACATCACTTTTATAATTAATATCAGATTTAATTTAACTCTCAAAGAACTCCAACCGATAAAAAACGGTGGTGTTAGTTCTTAAACAACCGTAACTTACTAAATATCTATCTATTATGATTTTTTCTACTCCATTTATTTTGTATCGATCTAACAATTAATTTTTTACCTTTATATAAATTTAACACCATCAAAATGAAAAAACTTATATGCTTATTATTGCTTGGATTTTCTATTCAAGCCACTGCACAAGTCAACAGAAAAATTTTAGTTGAAGAATTTACTGGT
>JBJXGU010000004.1:0-5465 GCA_046160245.1 Bacteroidia bacterium | reverse complement strand
TCTTTTTACCTTGATTTTGATGCTCTTTGCCCAGTCGATTTGCCTTTCCTTATCCATTGTACTATCTTAGCACCTTCAGAAGAACAAAATTGCGTATTCCTCTATATATCAGTGAGTTATTGTATGTCAGTGATTGTGTAATCATTCCTGGCTTGGGAGGTTTTGTGGCCAATAGTCGTTCTGCATTTTTAAATCCAGCTCAGCATACTTTTAATCCTCCGGTTCGACGAATTGCATTTAATGCGAGTTTGCGTACCAACGATGGACTTTTAGCAAATTATATTTCTCGCCGCGAAGGAGTTACTTACGGTGATGCAGTAACGAAAATCAAGTATTTTGTTGAAGATGTGATTTCCCGATTGCAATCGGATGAATCAGTTCAATTTGAAAAAATTGGAGCGATGAATTTCGATAGTGAGAGCCGAATTCAATTTGAGCCGGATACAACGGAGAATTATTCTCTCGATGCGTTTGGTTTAACTACCATTCATTCACCTGCCATCAAAAGAGATGCTGGTGCAAAAGTAAAGACATTAAAAGTAGCAGGTGAAAAGAAATCATGGCAAGTATGGCGTTTGTTGGAGTTGATTCCAGCAGCAGCAGTTTTTGCATTGTTAGTATTCAATCCAAAAGTTATTCAAACATTAAATACCGGATTAGCACAAATTCTTCCACTCAATGAAATTTATCAAGGTCCTGAAGTAAATTATTCAGGAGTGAATGATTCACAAGTTGCTCCTTTTGAAAATCCTCCTGTTGTCGAAGAGAATGTTTTACCAGTAGTTGTTGATTCGAATCCAGAAGTGATTCCTGTTCAAGAAGCAGAATTAACTCCTGTTGATTCTACCCACGTTGCTCCTGTCGTGAAAGAAGTGGAAGCAGTGGCTGAAACTAAAGAAAGTTCTACTCGTTCATTTTATGTAGTAGGTGGATGTTTTCGTCAAGAGGAAAATGCCAAAAAATTAATAGCCGAAGCCGATTTATTAGGATTCGATGCAAGCATCATCGGTCAAAACGATCAAGGCTTGTATATCGTAAGTCTTTACTCTTCGAATAGTTTGTCTAAAGTGCAAACCGAACTCAATTCAATAAAAGTTGAATTTGAGAAAAATGCATGGGTTTTAGTGAAGTAATTTTTATTTGCCTAGCAATTTCAAAATACGATTAATATCAGTTTTTGGTTCAATAATTATCTAGGATTATTCACGATCTTTGCACGCTAGATAATGAAATTAATCACCAAAATAAACAGTTCGTTTCTGCATAAATGTCCACAGTGTTTGGAAGGCGATTTATTCAAAGATCGTAATCCTTATCACTTGAAGAATATGTCCAAAATGTATTCTCATTGCACCCACTGCGGACTCAATTTCGAACCTGAGCCTGGCTATTATTATGGTGCTATGTATGTGAGTTATGCATTCACCATCGCAGTTTCTGTTGCTATATTTTTATTTTATTGGGTGCTATTTTCCGAGTTCGACACACTTACTTTTATTATTGCAAATACGTTAGTCTTAATCGCACTCGCCCCTTATACTTTCCGCACAGCAAGAGCAGTATGGCTCAATCTTTTTGTGAAGTACGATGCGGGATTGAAGAAGTGATTTGAAAATTATCTGATTTGAAAATTTGAAGATGATTTTATTTGATCCAGCTTGCAGAAGGTAGGAGCAAAGTTTAGTATTCAAAAATGATCTATTTCATCAATTGAAGTAATCCGATTTTATCCGCTTAATCTGCGTCATCCGCGTTCAATATTAAAGGCTTTATTTAAGTTATCATCACCATCTTAGTTGATCTGTGGCTATTCGAAATAATTCTGTCGCCCGATAAATTAATATTTTAATATGAAATACTTCTATTATCTCATTAATTTATTTAACCGAGTTTGATATGCTTGCATATAGTTTCGTTTAATTTGATCGCTTAGGAATGAAGCAGCGATAAGCGACGCTACTTGATCCGTTTTCGATAGCATTAATTGCAAAATGGAAATAACTTGTTTTTCTTTCATACCTGCTTTTTCTGCCAATAACTTAAATTGAGTTAGGATGTTACCTTGTGAAAGTTTTGGAGGCAAGAGTCCTTCTTCTAATGCAAAGTCATTATCGGCAATATGAATGCGACTATTCAATAAATCATAAGCAGGACTCAATCGATAATCGCCTAATGGAGTTTCGATCACCGAAAAATTTTTCACATGCGCATCGCCGTTAGAGAATAAGTAATTGAAGAGTAGAAGTCGAAAAAGTTTAGGTGCTTCCGATTTATAGGCAGGCAAATACGCTTGCATAATTTCGAATAACTCTAAATAATTGCCTTTGTATTTGTAATGTTCCCCGTGTGTTTGTGGAGTTCTTCCAGCTAATGAGGCAAAATCATCCTGCGCCCACTTACTTCCTTCTTCCTTTACATCAAATCGTTTAGTGATATAAGCAGGCTCACCATTCGTGAAGAAGATAAGCGCGTTCTCTGCGGTTTCAATACCATAAACCTGCCGTGCAAGTTGCATCGTTAAATGTTCGTTTGCTGGCATTTGATGCGCATTTTTTCCGAAGCTAGGTATAGGTTTAAGAATGTAAATTCCTTTTTCACCTTCGTCAGCGAGTCTTAGTTTATTTTTCTCCAAAAGCACCGAAAATTTCTCTTGTACACCGGATATGGAAGCATGTGTTCTATTTTCTAGAAACAACTCATCAGCATCGTCACTCGATGCAGGAGCATTATAGGGGAGAATGTGACTAACTTTATGTCCGTTGAACACACGCTTCAAACACGAACTGCTATAAGTGTCCCATCCTTCTGCTAAGGTTCCTGGACAGTAAATAATTTCAGAGTGGAGCACAGCAGTAGAATTTATTGTTTAACGACTCTAACAGCACCAATCGTGTCATACTTTGCTATAGCCATCAACAAGCTAAAATGATCATCGGCATCAATTCGTTTCTTCTTGCATATAACCTGCTTGTTCGATCCCTCTGGAAGTATATTAAAAAAGAAAGGGAAGAGATGATCACAATTAAACTCTAGTTTCGTTTTGGGTAACGTGAGACTAATAGCAGGTTTGGTAACGTCAGCGTGCCATGTTGAGGAATAAGTAAACGTAAAAGATCCATCATCATGCTGCTTCAATGTTCCGGCTTCTTCATCCTTGAATAAAATAGTGGCCGTTCTCATTTCGATTCATTCAATTTTTTAACCTGTAAATTAATTTCCAACCCGAGCACATCCGCCAATTTTTGCAGCGTGAGTAAAGTAGGGTTGCCTTTACCACTTTCTATTTGCTTGAGAGTACGAAGCCCAACATTTGAAAGCTCAGCCAATGTTTCCTGGGTTACTTTTAACATCTCCCTACGCTCCTTCAATTTTTTAATTAAGTCCTCTTGGTGCATTATATGGCTCTTATTTAGACAAATATACATCTTTTTTGATTAATGTTTATGAATAGTGTATTAAATTGCACTATTATGTGTCTTTAACTATTTAAAGCTAACTATATGTTAAAAAAGTGCATTATATTGCCTGTATCATGTGTTAAATTCTGGCTATCTTATTAAAAAAATATACCTTTTGAGTGAATGAAAAAGAGGAAAGCACTGAATGCTATTTCGTGATTTTAATAGACACAAAGGGAGTCTTATTCTTTTTATCTGTTATGTTAAGTATGTAAAAGGACACCAACCCACCAACCCACCATCGCGAAGCCTCGCGACACCAATTCACCATCGCGAAGCCTCGCGACGCCAACTTGCCAATTTGCCAATTTCCCTATTGCGTGTGATAATTTCTATTCACCAATAAACTTCACCGTAAAATCAATACATTCATCAATCGTCCTAAACTCAAACCCCAATTTTTTTATTTTCTCCGACGAATAATAATATTTACTCCTCGCCGACTTAGCCGTTTCTCTCGTGATAAATGGTGCTTTGCCCGTTAATTTTGTAACTACATAAACAATCGGCCATGCCAATGATGCCATCCACGAATGAATTTTTATAGTTGGTTTTTTAACCTTCATGGCCAATGCCATTTTATCAAATAAATTTTTGAAACTTAAATCTTCCGCACTTAAAATAAAACGTTCTCCAGTAATTTCTTTCTTCCACAAAAAAAGAAGTGCATCACTCACATCTCTCACATCTACAAATCCACTTACCCCCTCTGTGTAAAAAGGAAATCCTCGTTTTATTTTTCCAAACAACGCTGCACTTCCTTTTGTGAAATCACCCGGACCTAATACAATACTCGGATTTACAATCACAGCAGGCAAACCTTCTGCAATGCCCCGCCATACTTCCCGCTCTGCACCATATTTACTTATCGCATAGTTGGAAGGATGCGAGTTAGGATCCCAATGTGTGTTCTCGTCAATTTTTTGATCTCCCGAAATTCTACCCAAAGTTGCCACCGAACTAACATGTCCGAAAAATTTAAAGTTGGGAAGCTGTGTGCAAATGTTGACCAAATTCGCTGTCCCTTCAATATTTATTTTTTCCATCCTTGCCGCCTCGGCTGGAATAAAGGAAATCATCGCCGCAGCATGAAAAACGGTGTCAACATTATCGCATATGGAAATCAAACTATCAATTTCAAGTAAATTACCATCAACCCATGTCACGGATTCGCGCAATTCAACTTCTTCTTTTGTGTAGATTTCAAAAAGATGAATGGAAGAATTTTCGCGCTTTAAAGCACGTACTTGATGTCCTGCCTTTGCTAAATCGTAAAGGAGTCGGGAACCTATCATTCCTGTGCCGCCGGTCACTAAAATCATGGAGCGAAGATAATGGAATGGAGCCTCTCTTTGCATGGATTTGAAAATCAAGACTCAAGGAGTTAAAACTTGAATAGAAGTGTATAGATCTTGAAGACGGCTACCTCCTCACGAATTAGTAAATTTGCAGTCAATTCTTAATCTTAATTCGAATTCCCTTATTATGAGTACTCCTGCATTGAATTTTATTGAAGAACTTAAATGGCGCGGCATGTTGCAAGATATGATGCCCGGCACCGACGAACTTTTGAAGAAAGGTCCAGTGAAAGGGTATATAGGCTTCGATCCAACTTCTGATTCTTTGGGAGTGGGAAATTTAGTACAAGTAATGATTTTATTGCATTTTCAACGTTGCGGTCATCAACCGGTAGCGCTTGTAGGTGGAGCAACCGGAATGGTGGGCGATCCTTCAGGAAAATCAGCAGAACGAAATTTGTTGAGCGAAGATATTTTGAATGCTAATTTGCAAGGACAGAAAAAGCAGTTGGAAAAATTTCTGGATTTTACTGCCGGACCAACGCAAGCAAGTATTGTCAATAATTATGATTGGTTTAAGAATTTTAATTTTCTTGATTTTATTCGTGATGTGGGTAAACACATTACTGTAAATTATATGATGGCGAAGGATAGCGTAAAATCGCGCTTGGAATCTGGACTATCCTTTACAGAGTTTAGTTATCAGCTC
>JBJXGU010000003.1:0-13275 GCA_046160245.1 Bacteroidia bacterium | reverse complement strand
CCTCTACATAATACCTTGACGTAGCATCGTAAAGAAAATGAAGATCCAACACTTCTGCTAATCGCCGATAAAAATTATCCCTTGCCACCAGATCATCCAAGTGAACCTGATAAAGCATTTTTGGCTGTAGTTCTTTTCTTCCTTGCATACCGCAAATATGTTCTTGAGATTAGAAATAATCAACCCCCTGAGCGAATATTTATTCACTATATTTGTTAGTTGCGCAACAAGCACATCGGCTTGGCAAAATGGCGGGCCAAGTGCTTTTTATAACAGTTGTAAAAAACTAAAACATTTGCGGTTTCTAAGTTGGAAATTGCTAAATTTCCGCCACATCCGCCAAGCCGAAAATCGTTATGCGCAACCTTATTGCGACATTGCAAACATCTAACTAACTGCAAGAAATGAACATCAAAAAGCAAAGACATTAAATTAATAAATACATTTACAAAAAAAGATAATATGGCAAGCAATCCTCTTTTTGACACTTGGTATGAACCTCTCTATTTAAAGATACTCACCGATTTATCAGACCTAAAAATTCAGTTTGATTTTGATGGCTTAATGCATAATCCAGAATTAACTGAATTGCATAAGAACGAAATTGAACCATGGCTTCTTGAGTTTTATAGAGCTGGTATTAATGGCTTCAAAATTACGTGGACAATTAATGAAACTGAAGAATCTGACGAAATGCGCGGTAGCATTAATATTTGGCCTGTAGAAAGCACTTTCAAGGAGAAAAATTACATCAATGTTGATTCTAAGGAAATAAAAGTGAACCAAGTGTTTGGAAAAACTGACAAAATAAAATTGCAGGGCATTTTCCGAATAGTAGATTACTTTGTTGATGAAGCACAGGTTGGATATTTCAGCGACTCTGCAATGAAATTTCGCTTTTACTATATGGACAGTGATCAGGAGTTTTGGGATCTGAAACTTGACTTTAAAGGCTACTTTGAATTGGCCTGTGCAGCTTATGGTTTTGAGTATTGGCAACAGTATATTCTTTACAGAGAGTACAAGAAAGCGTGGCACCATACAGCACACAATGATTTTATACAATCAATGCCTGAGATATTTCCTGATTTCAAAATAGAAGAATTCTTGACTCTTTACGAATCACTTAGATTGAAAGACTAATAGTTGGAAAGTATATATTGTTACTTTAAAAACCTTAGCTGTGAACTTCAAACATTTGTGCTTCGACCGAACAGCAAGGCAGCGCATAACAGCTAAGGATTCGTTGCGTCCGAAGGACGACCAATGAATCCTATGTTGCACCCCGTCTCGTCAGAAGAAGACGAGACGGGGTAAACTCCACCTTTGGTAGTTTTTAAGCTTATGGGGATTTCGTTGATGGAGCTTGATTATTTAAAAAATACTCGCATTGATATTTTATTTTAAAAAGTGTTTGAAAACGAATTTTATTATTTTACTTTAGTTTGCTGATATATTTTAATGCTTTTTGAATGAATATTTTCAATTTTATTTACCAATGGACATAGCAACTTCAGTCCGCCTATTGCAGATTTTTTTTACTCTTTAATTTCTTTGTTTGGATTCCCCCATAAAAGACGGGGCTGGCATGTTGGTGGTCCGCGAAGCCACACTTCTATAGTTACCATCATTTGGGTTTTGCAGCAGGGACATGTTAAAGGATCGTACTTCTCTACTGGCAGTCGCGTTGTCAGCGCCTTTTTACTTGGAAGCTGTTTACGTATTGCAGCAATGGCTTTTGCCTATTGTAAGTTATCATAGAGCTTCCATAGCGCATTATTAAGAGGTTATGGGGTACTATGACATCCTCACCAAAAAAAGCAAGAAAAGAGCCAGTGCTGATGTAGGATGCATGTTCATCGCATACAATCTATGTCGTATCTTAAACATTTTAGACCAAGATATCATAAAAAAAAGTTCCTCCGTGAACTTGCCTTTTTTTTCCTGCAAATAGTCGCCTTTGTAAAAGCATTTCTCTTTCCCAGGACGCACGCAAAATTTTCGACCTACTGCGCTATTAATTTATAGTAACATTACTTGTATGAGCTTTAAATTAGTTATATTTGTTAAGTAGTAGGAGTTCTCAGACGGACTGACGATATAGCCAATGGTTGGACAACAACAGTAAAAGAAAAAATCATGGGATTTTCTGATATAAAAAAACAATTAAAAAAACTCGATAAGGACAAACTTATTGACCTTGTTGCTGACTTGTATAAAAAGAATAAATCAGTAAAAGAGTTCTTTGACTTTTATGCAAATCCTGACGAGAGGGAATTGTTTAACAAATATCGAGATAAAGTATTTGAAGCCTTTTATCCAAAGCGCGGTTTCAACTTAAAACTTAAAGAGGGCAAACAAGCAATAAGTGATTTTAAAAAACTTGGACCTTCATCAGAATTACTTGCAGACCTTATGCTATTTTACGTTGAGACAGGAGTAAAATTCACTAATGACTTTGGCGACATTGATGAAGGATTTTATTCAAGTATAGAGAAAACTTATGTTGCTGCATTGACACTAATTAAAAAAGAAAATCTACTTGACAAGTTTTTTGACCGTGCAGGCAACGTCGTCAATGACTCAAGCGGCACTGGGTGGGGTTTTCATGACTTTTTAGGTGACGTGCATGCTGACTTTTACGCCGACTACTCTGATGACACGGACGAACCAACAGAACAAAAAGAAAAAGGTAGAATTATTAAACTTGGTCGGCAATGACGGCAAAAACCACTGGCTATAACAAGCTTTTGGCAAAAAAGCGGTTTCAAAGGGTAAATAAATTTATAGCACCAGATAAAGTTCCACGAATAGATTTAACTTAGTACTTCGTAATCCGATTCTTAGCTAACCGCGGGAACCTTAACAAACATAAAAAATGAAAAAGCTATTACATATTTCTTTACTAGCATGCTTTGCGCTAATTAATAATTTAATTGCTCAAACAGGCATTAACCAAACAACCTTACCTGTATCCCATAGAATGGCAATGGGGCATGATAATGAAGTATATGGAAATGAACAATATTTCGTTTTGGAGGACGGTTCTAGCGGAATTTATGGTGCTCTTTATAAAAATGATGGTATTGCGTTAACACAAATAACAATGCCTGGATCTTAAAGAATGGCTCAAGATTACGAAATGGAAGTTTACGGTGGTGATTTGTATGTGGTACTAGAGGACGGTTTTAGCGGAATTTATGGTGCTCTTCACAAATATGACGGAACTGCTTTTACTCAAATAACTTTACCTGGATCTCTTAGAATGGCCGCAGGTTATGACATGAGAGTTTATGGAAATGATTTGTATGTTGTGCTAGAGGATGGTCTTAGCGGAATTTATGGTGCTCTTCACAAATATGACGGAACTACTTTTACGCAAATAACTTTACCTGGATCTTTAAGAATGGCTCAAGATTACGATATAGAAATCTTCGATAACAATCTAATGCTTGTTCTGGAAGATGGTTTAAGCGGGATATATGGAGCTCTTTATGAGTTCAATGGTATTGCATTTACTCAAATAGCATTGCCTGGATCTTTAAGAATGGCTGCAGGTTATGATATGGAAGTGTATAGCAATGATCTTCATTTGGTCTTAGAGGACGGTTTAAGTGGTATATATGGTGCCTTGCATAAATATGACGGCACAAAATTTACTCAAATAACATTGCCTGGATCTTTAAGAATGGCTCAAGATGATGATATAGAAATCTACGGAAACAAGTTAATGCTTGTTCTTGAAGATGGTTCTAGTGGTATTTATGGGGCTCTTTATGAGTTCGATGGCACAACTTTTACCCAATTAACCTTTTCTGGAGCACTAAGAATGGCTGATGATCATGATATGGGAGTGTATAATTGTAAACTTTATTTTGTTCTTGAAGATGGTTCTAGTGGTATTTATGGGGCTCTTTATAATTATAATGGTGCTTATACATGTTTGAACCAAGTTGAAACCGCATGTAATTCTTATACATCACCCTCTGGCATTGTTTATACTTCTTCCACCATCATTAATGAGGTGATATGTAGGGAAATTTACACAATAGATCTAGTAATTAACAATGTTTCTGACGTTACAACAACAACTACAGGAATAACTATCTCGGCAAATAATGGAAGCGCATCTTTTCAATGGATTGATTGTGATAATAGTAATTCTGTTATTGCTGGAGCTACAAGTCAAACTTTCACTCCGTCAACAAATGGAAATTATTCAGTACAATTGACCGAGAACGGTTGCGTGGATACTTCTGCTTGTGTCGCGATTACTACTGTGGGAATTATTGAGAATAGTTTTGGGAATAGTCTATTAGTCTATCCTAACCCAACATCTGGTAATTTCTCAGTAGATCTTGGAGCTACATATGAAAACTCTGACATCTTGATTAAAGATATTTCTGGAAAGTTGATTGTATCAAAAACTATATCTCAATCACAAGTTCTTATTCTTACTATAAAAGAACCCGCAGGGATATATATCATTTCGGTTCATGCAGGTGATAAAAAAGCTGTTATTAGATTAATAAAGCAGTAAAACGATTTGCTAACAATGTATAAGCGGCTTTAAAACGGCCGCTTATACTTAAACGTCAGGTTGTGAAAGAACAGCCGTTTTGTTTCATTCACACTTAATACCAATACCTCGTATGTTTTAGTCCCATCTGCTTCCCGCAGCGCTGCGGGACTCTTTTTCATCATTACTTCTTAATAAAATAGATTGATAGGCTAATTCTATGCAACGATTTTTTTAAATCGTCTTGGTAAAAATATACGTCACAACTTTGAACTAAAATATACTTGTAATTGGTATTATTTATTCAAGTGAATCGCTACTATATTTCTTCCAATTTGTTTTCCGCAAGCAACACCTTTTTCGTTCCCACTTCTGAAATGGATTCCGCCGTATAAACGTGAATTGGCTGCTTCATCGGCTGCCTGATAGAAGCTATTAAAACTTCTGTCGGGATATCCATATTCTGCATTCGTTTGATCTACAAAAGAACGATTAGATCCAAAGAAATGAGTTAGGATTTCGCTGCTAGCACCCGAAACCGAGCTGTGGCCGCTAGTATATTCCGGAAATGGAGGCGTAGTGATAAGCGGCAACCATGATGCATCGATATTTTTTTGGATATATGTAACCGGACGCATCAAGCTATGAACATATTTTGCTTTCCAACAGGCGATAAAAGCATCATTCACAGCCAAACCCATCTTTAAATATATTTCAGAAGCTTTGCTGAGCGATAAATGATCTTCTTTGATCAATTGTGTGGTGATATTCATTAAATGTCCCGGCGGAGTATATGTACCCGAACCATCGGCCCAAAACAATGCGATTTCACGTTGATCCTGCGTTAAATTTTGTGAAACAGTATACACTTCCATTCCTTCTTGATAAAATGCAGAGGTGGATTCTGAAGAAAAGGGTAGTGGAGCAGGAGGCATGCATGCACTACTTACATTGGCCGATAAGAATGGACGGTTATTTCCCCAATAGGGTAACAAGGGGATAGATTGAAACGCAGGAGGAGTCGGCTCCCACATTCCTAACCCAGTTGGTGTTGTATACGATGCTGGGAAAAGGCTGTTGTATGCCTGGTGTCCATTATCCGAACTACTAAAGTTGAAAATCACATCCGCTACTTCGGCACCATAACTTTCTGAACGAGAAATAACCTCTGGTGATTCTGTAGCACCAATGTTAGTTTTTAAAGTAAGATAAAGGGAATCGATGGTAGCCAAATTAGTACTATTTGTATTCGCAAATAAAGCTTTGATACTTTGGAAATAGGCAGCGTTGGCTACGAGTGCCCAGTTATATTTTTTTGAAATACTTGCATAAGGAAGTGTGTACCCATAGTTCATGGCTTCGTCCAGACTTCTTTTGCCTGGGAGACCAGGGGAAATGGCTTCATAGGCTGCCAGATTAGAATAACCTAATGCTCTGGAAGCAATAGGAGGGGTAAAGCCTGAAGTGGTTTTTATTAACCGTGTTTCAAGTTGGTTCCACTTCGTAGCTACGTCAGCGTTATACGTACTTGCATCAGGACTTGCGGTGGGAGTATTTTCCTCTTCTTCTTTTTTGCAAGAACTAAATGTTGTAGCAAGTAAGATACATCCTAATAATAATTTGAAGGGTTTGATCATTTTATAAATTTTTTTGTGTTTTATGAATTAGGAAATTACGCTAATCAGCAGCTTTTACAAATTGGAATTAGATAGAATCAGCCCTCAATTGGGTGAAAATGATGATCTGAAGGGTAAAATCGAAGACTTTGGCTGCAGACTAGATGTGAGTATTATGTAAGTCTTCTCTAAAATTGTGTAAGGATTTTCTGATTTTAATGATTCAACTTTGTTTATTGAAAAACCTCATCTTAAATATTCTTAAAACAATTAAAAAATTATTAGTTCCTTTTATTTTGTCAGCATTGGCATTAATGTTTAGTGCTTGTGCAACAGAATACGTTGCAACAGAACCTACTTATACCGTAGTTGAAAGACCTGTCAGGCCTGGGGGTACTCATATTTGGGTGAACGGTGATTGGGTTTGGAATCGTCGTTCCAATTCATATGTTTATCGTGAAGGGTATTGGATGGTTCCGAGGCAGGGTCGAGTATTTATTCCTGGGCAATGGAGAAGAAGTCGAAGAGGACATTATTGGTCAAATGGATATTGGCGTTAACTTTTCAGTAAAGTTGCAAAGATTATTTTTAAGCTAACTACATTGACAATTGAAAGGCTTTTGAGAAATTATCATTGTATAAATAATTAACTTTCTTGATTATGCTATAGTTTGATGTTTGTTAAGCATCTTGTTTTTCATGAAAGTAAATTATTAAATTAGTTTACAGCTTCAATAAAAGTGAGTATTATGTAAGTCTTCTCTAAAATTGTGTAAGGGTTTTCTGATTTTAATGATTCAACTTTGTTTATTGAAATACCTCAGCATAAATAATTTTAAAACTATGAAAAAATTAACATTGAGTTTACTGATTGTAGTCAATACATTCATATTTCTCCCTACAACTTTATTAGGAGATGGAGGAAAAGTCACCGACTCATTGACTCTTGTCCAGCCAATTGATTCTTCCAATTCCATGGAGCTGCTAGCACGACTAGAAGAAATTAAAGCAATGGATATGTCGGCGATGAGTCGAGTGGAAAAGAAAGAGCTTCGCAAAGAAGTGAGATCAGTAAAGAAACAGTTGAGTGATAATCACGATGGCGTTTATCTTTCTGTAGGAGCTATTATCGTTATTGTTTTACTTCTTATCATTTTGTTATAATATTTATTTTAATTGTAAATTATATTTATTTTATCAAACGGTGGTAAGATATTTCGTGGCTTTGAAACTTGATATTTTTAAAACAATCTCCTTTTGTTTAAATTAAGAATCAAAGCTGCGTTTTTATTATAATGAAGAGCGAAGTTTAGCAGTTCTTCCTGACTATTTTAATTTTTGTGTCTTTGCACTTTTCTCATTGGTTATTATTGCTTTCATAGTTTGTAATTCCTATTTTATTAAAAAGAGAAACGTAGTTCTTTAAAGTCAATGGATTTTAACTATTTAGAAGATAGAATTGAATACTACTCATTGTGTTTTTTGTTTCGATTAAAGGCATTTAATATGTTTTAAATCTGTGAATTTTGTAACTTTTTTCAAAAGTTGTGTAACATAATTTCAATTGATCAGGCTCATCTTTGTTTTGAATCATAAATGAAATTATGATATTATTTATTTAGTAGAGTCTTAAGTGATTTGTTAGATTGGCCTAATAGGCATCGGGAATATGAAAATTTTCCAATCTTCTTTTCATGACCAACGAAATGGTAGTCGAGCCTGTAACCTGTTAATCGCTTAAAGACTTTGCTAAATAAATTTATTGTTAAGTTGTATTGTAAATCAAATTGGTTTGGTGAATAATGATTAGAAGCATTTGGAAGAATTCGTATGAATAACATTGCAATTATATTAGGTAGTACTCGCCCAAATCGAAATGGAGAAGCTGTTGCTAATTGGGTGCTTGAAATTGCAAGCAAACGAACGGATGCAACTTTTGAACTCGTCGATGTGAAGGATTATAACCTTCCCCTTTTAGACGAAGCAATTCCCGCCTCGCAAGGAAAATATTCAAAGGAACATACTAAAAAGTGGGCCGAAAAGATTAATACTTTCGATGCATACATTTTTGTTACCCCGGAGTATAATCATAGTATTCCAGGAGCTCTTAAGAATGCTATCGATTTTTTATTCAAGGAATGGAATAATAAGGTGGCTGGCTTTGTTAGTTACGGAACCGTGGGAGGGGCGAGAGCAGTAGAGCAGCTGCGAGTTGTTATGGGCGAACTTATGATTGCAGATGTGCGTGCACAAGTAATGTTTTCGTTGGCGACTGATTTTGTTAACTACACAGAGTTCAAACCAGATCTAAAACATAAGGAAGTTCTAAATATTATGTTGGATCAAGTGGTGACATGGAGCAAAGCCATGAAAGTATTACGAGATTAAATTGCAGAGTATGTGAAAAATTGGTATTTTTGAATCGCATAAAATTTATGCTAGCCAGAATTAGTTTTATGAAACCAACTGTGAATTATTTTATTAATTTGTCAAGAAGTTATAGCTATTGAAAGAACTTGAAGATTATAATTGGTTTCCTTCTGTTTTAAGAAATTTTCAAACAGAGTTCATTGGATATATTGTTGTTGTTTTTGATGTATATGATGTTTTTGTAGACTACCTAAATAAACTGAAATTGCCAACTTTACCCATGAAGGATCTTTGCTCTGGAAGTGGAGAGCCAGCCATCAGTATTTTTAATAAAAGCAATTGTTTTAGTAGTCTTTCCCTCAACGATAAATTTCCTAATTCCTTAAAAAGGGGGAGATGTAAAGTATTCAATGAAATACGAGAAGAAGATGTCCTAGAAGTAGAATTTAAGAACGGAACTTATTATACTATGTTTAATTCTTTCCATCATTTTAGTGATGAAGATAAATTGAAAATTGCACAACGCATTCACCAAAGTGGTTCGGTCGCTTTTTTCGTGGAAATTCTTGAACCAACTATGCTTTGCTTTTTGAAGGTGCTTTTTATCACACTATTTGGCAGTCTGCTATTCACTCCATTTGTAAAACCTTTCTCGTACTCTCGTTTGTTTTTTACATATATAATACCCCTCAATCTGTTCACAGTAACATATGATGGTTTGGTGTCGGTCATGAAGTCAAGATCAATCAAACAGTATCAAAAGTTATTTTCTGAGATTGATCTCCCCGTAAAAGTACTTCGACTTGAAAGTGGGCTCAGTTCTCTTATCGTCATTCAAATGGGAGTGGAGAAATGAAATCGATCTTAACACTTTGGAACTTTAGTCGACCCCATACTATTATTGGAAGTGTGATCAGCATCTTCACTTTATATTGTATCGTATGCGAGAATCAAGATGCGCTTTTCCTTTCTTATTTGCTGATGGCGTTGTGCATTGGAATTACTTGCAATATTTTCATTGTTGGTATCAATCAAATAGCTGATGTAAATATTGATAAGATTAATAAGCCCTATTTGCCCATTCCATCGGGCGATTTGAGTGTGGAGCATGCAAAGACTATTGTGATTGCTGCACTTTTTATTAGTCTTGGATTGGCTTTATATGTTTCCCCTTATCTCTTCAGCATTATTGTGTTTGCCACTTCAATAGGATGGGCTTATTCTATGCCTCCTTTTTACCTTAAGAAACATCACATTACCGCTGCATTCTCCATAGCAACCGTGCGTGGTTTACTACTCAATTTAGGCGGATTCCTTGTATTTAATTATCTTGTAAATAAAACACTTGAGATTCCAGAGAATGTAAAAATTCTCTCGCTATTCATCATCGCATTCAGCGTAGTCATTTCTTGGTTCAAAGATTTGTCGGATATGAAAGGCGATGCTGAATTTAAAATTAAAACCTTTGCTTTATCCTATACACCCAAAGTAACATTGATAGTTGGAAATTTATTAGTGGGACTTGCTTATTTATTTACAATCTACATGAAGTATGAAGATTTTTCAAGTACCGAAATTCCAACTTTCAGAACGAAAGTACTTTTTTATGGACACATTGTTCTATTTGTACTTTTCATCATAAATGCATTTTCTATTCGACTTGACGAACTTCAATCCATTAAAAAATTTTATAAGCGTTTTTGGTGGTTCTTTTTTGCAGAGTATATGTTGTATTTGTTGGCTTATGTGACACCTGGCTTTTAGCTTCAAACAAAAGCTTCAAGTTTCAGGCTCCAAGCCTCAAGCTCCAAGCTACAAGCTACAAGCTTCAAGCTCCAAGCCTCAAGTCCAAGCTCCAAGCCTCAAAAATCGAGCATCGAGAATCGAGTATCGAGTATCAAGTATCGAGTATCGAAAATCTCACTTCGCCCCGCGTTCACCTACAAAATGATCTTTTTCTTCTTTGAATAAGACATTGAACGTAGTTAAACTTCCATAAATTCTAGTTAAGTATTGTTGAAGATTAATTTTTTCTTCTTCGTTTAAATTTTCACTTGCATTGATGCGTTGTTCCATCACTCTTAATCGATCGCGAAGCATGATGATTTTATTGAAGAATGCATCAATGGGAACTTCCTTAGGTTGTAGTCCTGCTTGGCCGGGAACTAATATTAATTTTCCACCTAGCCATTTGTTTCCTAATGGAACAGTCTCTTGTAAATCGCTATGTTTTTTAATGATGTTGGTAAACACTCGCTCTACTTCTGAAAATGAAATGAGATCTGTATCTGCTTCAACGGCATCTATTATTTCTAATGCATTAAAACTTTTGGAGATTTCTAGTCTTCCTTTTTCATTGAATACTACGGTGTAGGTCTTGGGTTTCACGTTGATGACAACTCCAATTCCAAATTCTGGGTGTCGAACCCTCGATCCAATTCCTAATTCTTCATTCATACGTTTATCTTTGCTTGATTGCAAATGTATAATTTTGATAAATGATTCTGAAAATTCATCCAAAAAATCCTGAACCTCGTAAAATTGCAGAAGTCGTTGCGGTCCTTGCAAAAGGAGGAGTGGCCATAGTGCCGACCGATACTATTTACGCTTTTGTTTGTGATCTTTCCCAATACAAGGGCTTTGAAAAGATTTGTAGAATTAAAGGAATAAAGCCAGAAAAAGCGAATTTTTCACTTTTGTGTAAAGATTTGAGTAATATTAGCAATTATACAAAGCCTTTTGATCGTGCGATTTACAAGTTGCTTAATAAAGCGCTTCCCGGACCATATACCTTCTTGTTGGAAGCAAGTAATGAAGTTCCTTCCTTGTTTCGCTCTAAGAAGAAGACAATAGGTTTGCGTATTCCTGATCATCCCATCATTCAGGAACTTATTGAAGCATTAGGAAGGCCACTTGTATCTACTTCCTTGCATGATTTAGATGAAATTGTAGAGTATCCCAGCGATCCTGAGTTAATTGCAGAGCAGTGGGAATCAGTAGTCGATGTGGTGGTGGATGGGGATTTCGGACATATCGTAGCGAGTACGATCATTGATTGTACCAGCGGCGAAGCAGTGTTGTTGCGGGAAGGAGCAGGAAGTAGCGATATTTTATAAATCGCATTGAACTTTACTAATTAATAATCGTAAAACATAACCATGAAAATTTTAATTGTAGGTGGCGGAAATATGGGTTTGACCTATGCCAAAGCTTTTATAAATTCACACGTAGTAACCCGAAGTCAGTTGATGATTCTGGAAAAAACGTTGAGTAAAACAGACGACCTAAAAAATTTGAATATAGGAGAAATCTATAGCGATTCTTCCTACTGTATTTCAAATGCTGATTTGATTATCTTAGCTGTAAAGCCACAAGATTTTCCACAGTTGATGGAAAGCATCGTAAAAGATGTTCGACCCAATCAAATATTTTTGAGTATCATGGCGGGTGTTAAGATGAGTACGGTCTGTCAAGGATTAAATATTTCAAAAGTAATTCGTGCTATGCCCAACCTTCCTGCACAAATAGGGCAGGGGATGACAGCATTTACGGCTACGGATGCCGTTAGTAGACACGAGCAAGCGATGGTGCAAAATCTTTTATCTACCACAGGAAAAACCTTGTATGTAGAAAAGGAAGAAATGATTGATGCTGTTACTGCAGTTTCAGGTTCAGGTCCTGCCTATATTTATTATTTTATGGACGCGATGGTAAAGGCGGCCATGCAGATGGGTTTTCCAAAATCAGAAGCCGAATTATTGGTGATGCAAACTTTTTCTGGCGCCATTTCACTCTATCAGCAGTCGGAATTGAGTTGTGATGAATGGATCCAAAGAGTAGCCTCTAAAGGAGGAACCACAGAAGCTGCCATTGCTTCTTTTTCTCAAAATGAAGTAAGTAATTTGATTGGAGATGGACTTCATAAAGCACTTGATCGCGCTGTGGAGTTAGGAAAAAATTAATTTCCTTCGAGAGATTATTATAATTATCTTGTAAAAGATTAATTCATGTTATTTTAATACATTTAGGAGTATAAAGATTCATTTTTTAAACCTGCCTGCAGCAGGCAGGCACTAGAGAAAAAGAAGGGCACTAGAGTGCACTATAGAATAATTTAAATGTACATATTATTCTTTCACACTTTGCGACTTTGCGCCTTTGCAAGAAAATTTTGCTGAGCGCAGCCTTTGCGACTTCGCGCCTTTGCGAGAAAATTTAGCTAAGAGAAATTGGCGAAGAAAGAAGCATTACTCGTATGCGAATAAGTTATTGCAAGCATATTGTTCAAGCCTCTCCCTTGCCCCTCTCCAGGGGAGAGGGAATTAAATAATTACAATAATCAGATAAAATTTGGATTTAACCCTAGAAATCTCCGCGCCCTTGCGAGAAAAATTAGCATAGAGAAATTGGCGATGAAAGAAGCATTCCTCGTCTGCGAATAAGTTATTGCAAGCATAATGTTCAAGCCTCTCCCTAGCCCTCTCCAAGGGAGAGGGAATTAAGTAATTATTTTTAGTTGATAAAATTTGGAATTAAACCTAGAAATCTGTACAAGAAAATTTGTCGTAGCGCAGCCTTTGCGTTTCCTGGATTAAGAAAAAAAGTGACGTATTTTTCTTCGTAAATATTAAATACTTTCTTACCGACAGTCACAATTGTAGTAGCTAATAATGCGCCACTAAACGCTAACATAATATCTTTTTGTGCATCCCAAACATCGCCTTGTGTTCCGAGGTAAGCATCACCCTGTGCTTTGAAAAACACATCGGC
>JBJXGU010000002.1:0-13628 GCA_046160245.1 Bacteroidia bacterium | reverse complement strand
ACTTTTTAGCGTAATCATAGGCTTTCACCTGGTACTCCAATGCCTTTTGAAAATTTCCTCTTCTGCGATATACTTTTCCAATGTTGTTTAACGTGTAGGGAGCACTTCCTGATCCTTCAAAGGCTACCAATGATTTTTCAAAAAAGAGCAGCGCCGAATCCAGATTGTTTTTTTCTAAATAAATCTCGCCCAAGTTTACAGTCACCGTTCCTATAGCATCATTGTCCTTTATAAGCTCACTCAAAGGAAGAGCCCGCAAATAGAATATTTGTGCTTGATCTTTCGTTGCTTTTTTATTGAAGTATACCGCTCCTATGTTGATACAATTGGTAACAATTCGCAATGTATCTTTCATCTCCTCTGCAATTTTTAGCGACTTTAAATAGTACTCAAGGGCATTGGCATCGTCACCTTGATTGAAGTAAACCGCACCTAAATTACTTTGCAAATTGGCTACACCCCCTTTGTCGCCGATGGAATCAAATGCAAGAATTGATTTATTCCAATTGTCTAATGTTAAGATGTAATCTCCTTTGAAATAATAAGCCATCCCTAAATTTTTATAAGAGAAAGCAGTTCCTTTCATAAAATTTATTTCTTCCGATAATTTTTTTGCTAAGGTGGCATAACGAATGGCTTCATCGGGAGCATCGCTGAAATTAGCTTTGCTTAATTCCAAAAGAATGTTGACGCGTGCCGAATCTTGCGCACTTGCATCCAATAATTTTTTTAAACTGTCAAGGGGGTTGATCTGTCCAAAACAAAGCGAAGCCGTTAAAATTAAAACTAAAATAGCGGCGGCGCGATTTTTCATATTCCCTTTCACTCTTTGCATTGATTTATGATGGATAAAGATATATTAAATTTTTATCGCGTAAATTGGAGTCTAAAACTCAAAATACATAATTTGTCTTCTTTTTTTAAGTTTCGGGGAGATGGATTTTTAGTCTAAGGATTCGACCTAATCTATTGAAAATTAAACCTATCAACTAATTACTAGTATTCTAAAACTAAAAAAGGTCATTGCTTTGAAGCAACGACCTTTAGAATATGAAGTAGGAAGTGTTTTAATCCAGGTTATGCAATAGACTTTTTCTATTGCATAACTGATGTAGAAATCGTGAAAAACGATTACACATCAGGATTAACCCTGATAAAACTTTGTTTTCGTCAGGGTTAATCTTTTACAAAACGGAGGATGAATTCATCAGTTTCGGTTTGGATTTTCACGAAATAAATTCCGGATTGCAGACTACTACAATCAAAATTCATGTCATTTCCTAAACCATGTACGCTTACTTCGTACCTGCGCCCCGTTATATCTAATAAGGTAACCATACTTGGATTCATTTCAAATCCAAATGAATTCAAGTTAATAAGTCCAGTGCTTGGATTTGGATATAAATCAATTTTACTTTCTGAGTTGGTATTACTTATTCTACTATACCCCGGTGCACAAGCTGTGGAAGAAGAACTTGCTGTTGCTGTAGCTAATATAAGCGAAGAATTATGATACGTTTTTATTGCGCATGTTAATGGCGATCCATTAAAATAAATGGAGAAGGTCGTAGCCCCTGGAGGAAATAAAACAGGAGGGTTTCCTGAATAGCTACCAGAAGTAGAGATGTAGTTATTGGATCCTAAGGACACATATAGTGGGATGCTATTATTATTCAGATAGCTAAAATTTGCTTTGTAATTAAATCCAGATGGATCATTCACTAATGTTTCTACACAAACCAAGCTCGGTAAAATTTTCTTAGCACCATACCCTTTTGGATTGATGTATAAAAGTCCCGATTGATAAGTGATATTGTAATTCGCCTTCTTTGGAAAATTCAAACAACAAACCGTAATCGGATAAACCCCTGCTGATTGATTACAGCCAACAGGTGTGGAATAAGTCGGTCCAGACGTGATGGTAGTTTGCTCATTGTTTTTCCATCCTGTAATTACGGAAGTAAAGGAAGGTAATGAATTACCTTTGAATATCCATTTTGTATCAGCAACCACTAATAAACTAGCTTTTGTAACCGTGAGCGTTCCATTCTTTTTGTCCAATATATAATTGTTAGCGGATCCACCACTCAATGTTATACTGTATGTTCCAATATTGGAAGTTGGTGTCGCCGTGCAACTAATAGTAGGAGGAGTAATGGATAATTCGTTATCTCCATTGATGAACCCATCGTACGTAATGGTGAATGGCGGATTAGGATCACCATATACTCGTGTTTTATTATCAGCGGTTGCATACAAAGTAGCTTTTGTAATATTCAAATCACCACTTAAATAATTTACGATGTAGTCAGATGGAAGAATAAGTCCAAGGTTTTTTGGAACGATTTTATGATTGCCAAATGGATACGGGAAGTTCAATACTTGCTGACTATTATTTTGTACTTCATATTGAACAATTCCATTTGATATACTTAATAAATTATCATCATAACCAAATCCACTAACTGCATTGGTAAAAGTGATCGGCGCGCCATATACTCCTGATTTGTCATCAGCCTCTACCGTTAATGTTTTAGGTAAAATAGTAAGTGTTCCTAATCCATAAGTGATATCAAAGTTGTTGCTTAATAATGCAGCAGGTACAATGGCATGTGTTCCTGCATAAGTACCTGTAATCATATTAATTCCTAAGAAATCGTACAAGGTGTCATTGGCAGGAGCATTGGCATCTGCTTCATCAATAATGACCGCAATGTTTTGGTTGCTTGTTCCGCCTCCGTCAACATTACTGCTGTTTACAATGGGTGAGCCATTTACTAACGCTCGTGCATTAACGACAGCTGTTCCATTTACTAAGGCTCTTGCATTTACTAACGCTCTTGCATTTACTAACGCTCTTGCACTTACTAAAGGTGCGGTGGATGAATCATCTTGATAATTGAATACGGATGCTGTGGCCACATCTACCAAATTCATGGTTTGGAAAGTAGGAACACCATTCACTAATGCTCGTGCATTTACTAAAGCTCTTGCATTCACTAAAGCGCGGGCACTAACTAAAGCACTTAGGTTAGTGAGGTCTGAATTAACCAATGCTCTTCCATTAACCAATGCTCTAGCATTAATGAGTGCTAAAGCATCCACCATATTTTGCTGATGATCATTCGCAAGTGTACTAAGTACCAGCGCTTGATCGACTGGAGCAATATTGCTTTCATCGTACTGATAGATGAAATCATTAATTTCAATTTTATCTCCGTAAGTAACCGTGGTGTCTTTAGCAGTGATATGCAACGCCAATTTTTCAATGGTTAATAATCCATTCTCGAATTCATAATTGAAGAAGGTATTGTATCCAGGATCAGTTACCGTTGCGTTAGCGCTGATGAAGTAAATTCCAGTATTACTTAAAGAAGTGGCTGGAGTGTTGAAGACCAGAGGAGTCAAACCTATATCTGCATAAGTTAATCCTGAGCTTGCCAAAGGAACATTGTCCACTAAGATGGTTGCAGTGAATGCAGGTAAACTCTCTCCGTATTTTTTGCTTTTGTTGTCAGCTGTAATTTTTACATTTTTCTTGATGGTGGAGAAGAAATATAAAGTGTCCGAATTTCCTCCGTCGTTTAGAAAAGGAACTAACGGTGGAGTATATACGTACACTGGAAAATTGCCGAAGAATGTGGGGAAGGTAGCCGAGATGTTCGATGAATTGATGAACGTAGTAGGTAAGGTGTCTCCATTAAAAATGATGACCGACGAGGTAGTGAAATAATTTCCTTCAACAGCTGCACTCAATACAACCGTTCCAGGTACGATGGTCGTATCCCAAACTAATGCTCCGGCTTGTGGCGTAGGAGCTGCAAAGGTTAACATGGCATCAAAAGGTTGAATGTAACCACTGCCTGTATTGAAGTCGAATCCAGGTGTACTCATATCAAGTGCAGTGCTAGTCAACAGTGTTTTCATTTCGGATGGACTCACGACATCTCCATAAAACTTTTGCTTTGCGCTTCTTAATAAAGCTCCTACTGCAGCTGCATGAGGTGCCGCCGCTGAGGTTCCAAAGAAATTTGGGAACACGTCGCCATCAACATTGGGTCCGCCTAATTGCACTGTAGTATTTCCACCGTTAGGAGCAATTACATCCGGTTTATTTCTCACCACGCCATTCACGGGAGTTCCTCCACGTGAAGAGAAATCTTGAACTGTTGGTGGATTCACTCCGTAGTCAGGTGTATTGAAATAATTTACAGCTCCCACCGTGATTGCACTCGCAGCGTTAGATTGACCAACAATGGTAGAGATCCCATTGGCATGTTCGTTGAACGATAATTCCCCTCTAAAAACAATTAGTTTGAAATTAGAATTGATGGATCCTGCTGCGCGAATAATAGTTAAATTCGCTTGAACAGGAACGGTTCCAGGAACAATGAATGGCAACACTTCTAAAGGATCACCACCTAAATTGTTTCTGTTAAAACCAAAATACTGTGTTCCGAATTGATTGGTTAAATAAATATCATAATCCGTTTGTGTACCTGTGGATGTTTGTCCTAAAGAATAAATGGAATCTTGCCATTGAAGTACAATGGTATAATTTCCCGGTGCTAATGTCACGCTTAATAAATTATCACCTCCACCAAAATCATGCGCCGTACCCGTTAAACCGAATGGTGCTGCCATTGGTGCATAAAAATTTTGATAGGATTTAGAATCGAAATTTCCAGCTGCTACAAAATAACTAACACCCATTGAGCTTACTGAATCTACTGCTTTTGCTACTACTCCATCTTGGAAGAAAGGAGAAGTCACCCAAGTAACATCATCAGCAATAATGTCACATCCATTCTGTGCACATTGAATAACGCCTAATGCCATATCACCTTCGCTAATCGTAGCCGTACGGAATCCAAGTTCTGCATCGGGTGCCACGTCATGAATAATTTGTAACATCGCACGACCTTCATCGCTGCGTTGTCCGTATGGATATTCTTTGATAATATCCACAGGAGTTAAATCATCATCCGGATTTCCAATTCCAGGTAAATCACCATTTACTACATCCGTATTCGCCGGATTTCCTAAGATGCTGTTGTAGCTATCAGATAATACACAAACCTTTACTCCTTCACCGGTGATGCCAAATGCTTCACGTACTTGCGGAGTGCGTTGTGCAATATCTCCTTGCGATGTGGTTACTCCACTGTTAACTACAGATGGATAAACAGGGCGCACATAATTAATCAATGCAGCTACAGGCGGCAATGTTAAATTGTTCAAATTCGCAATGGGCATTCGACCTGTAATAATTAATGGATTCAATCCATTGGGAATGGTATCCGTTAACCCATAGCCAGTAACGTTATAAATGAGATTAAATAAATTTTGTGTTTGTCCTTCAATCGAAATAATTTCAACATAAACACTATCTCCTCCAAAGAAGTAAACATCGTTGATAGTGTCAGAACCTACTGTGTAATTTAAATAAAGTGAACTTAACTCACATCCTAAAACACCATTGTATTTTCCATCTGGACATGGTGTGTAATACGGTAAAATGCAAGGTCCTTCTACAATAATAACCTGATCTGTCGCCGTACATCCGCTATTGGGATCTGTTACAACGATTGTGTAGGTTCCAATTCCATTTATTATTGGAGAAGCTGTGTTTGCACCTGAAACAATATTACCGTTGCCTGTTGTTGTCCATGCAAAATTTGCTCCAGCGGTGTTTGAACTACCAGCTAAAGTAACTTCCAAAATAGTACAAGTTATCGCATTTCCAGGTCCCGCTTCGGCAGTAGGAGAAGAATAATTAGTAGATACAATTGCATCTTCAGAGGCCGTGCAACCATTCAACGGATTACTAACGGTAAGCGTATACGTTCCTGGTGCATTTACAATTGGGGAAGGGGTGTTTGCTCCGGATACGATACCTGGGCCCGTCCACAAATAATTTACACCATTGGTGGAAGAGCTTCCATTTAATGTTACTGTGGCGTTTGTACATGACAAAGTGAGATCAGGACCCGCTTTCGCATCTGGTTGAACCGTGTTTGAATTCACCACCACTTGATCTGTTGCAGTACATCCAGTACTAGTCACGGTAACCGTATATGTACCTACCATATTAACGGTAGGGGTAGCCGAACTTCCTCCAGATACAATTCCAGGACCTGTCCAAGAATAAGTAACACCTGGCGTAGTGGAAGACCCATTTAACACAACCGTAGTAGCAGAACAAGTTAGCGTCTTATCAAGTCCAGCATATGCATTGGGTGTTGTACAACTTCCTGGTGAAACAAAATTGATTGTTACTCCATTATTTATGATGACTTGTGTTCCACTCCAAAGAGAGCCACTTATTTCAGAATTTCCTGTCCCCGAACCAATATTGATTGCTGAATACGGAGCATACACATTTCCCAACCATCTTGACAATCCTCCACCATTCCCATTGGTGATCGTGAAAGCGCCGACTCCTGTTCCATGTGTCTCGGAATAAATACGAGAAGCATTTCCACCGTTGATCATGGAAGCATTTACTTTGCCTAAACACATGTTTCCATGTACATATATTTTAAAGGTTCCAGTAGTACTGTTTTGAAAATTAAAAACAAAACTATTCGCATTTCCTGAATTGTTAATTGAATTAAAAACATAAACTCCTGGACCATTTAATGTTATGGTTTTATTTCCACCTAGCGTTAAATTATTGTAGTTTCCTGGATTAATGGTTGTTGTTGAGCTAATATTTTGTGATCCTGCAGATGGAAAAACAACAGGAACAGGAAGTGAAGGTAAAGTAGGTAAGTTGGGTATTCCAATAATATTTCCTCCTCCTGGAAGTGGACCTGAATAAGTGGTTCCAGTAGGATGAGTAACAGAGCCAGCTATGTTCCCGCTGCCAACTGTGATATTTCCATTGGCATGGATAGATCCTGCTAAACTTAAGCTGGATCCGATGCTGATACTAGTACCACTTTGTGATCCTGCATTGGCAGCAGCAATACCTCCTCCAACCGTATTGCTGTTGGATAAAATAACATCATTTCCGCTGCGAATGGATCCCGTTATGGTTGAATTCCCTGTTGTTTTTACAAGTACATAACTTCCAATTGTACCTCCATTAATGGTGGTGGAAGAAGAAAGTTGTACTGCAAATCCAGGAGATGCTGGATTTACAGAGGACTGTCCTGGAACAGTACCGTTGCCCGCAAAAAGAACATAATCGTTGAGGTTTTGTACTTGTCCAAAACATTGTTTTGGAAAGAAGGAAAGAAGCATAGCTGCAATAAATAGCATGCAAAATCGAACGAGATTTCGTTGGTTGTTTTTCATTTTTTTTAGTATTGAGAAATAGTATTATTCGCTGTTATTAATAGACGGAGAAGGATTCGACAGTGTTTAAAATTTCAGACTGCAAGTTTGCACTATTTTTTTAATTGTGCAATAGTCGAAAAGGGTGAAAATGGTAGAATTTACTATTCATGAAGGATTCTTGATCAAATGGGATAAAATCTACCTTTTTAAGGAAAAAATCGCTGAAAAAGGCGTGTTTTCGGAATTTTTACGAAAATTGAGCCATCTGCTTAGATTGAGAAAACCCTTTGATTCATTTGATAATACGTAGAGAATAAATATTATTGAAGTTCTCTTTTAACATTAGATAAATAAACGCTTGTTATTCTGGGTTATTTTCATATTTTTGAATACACATTCACCCCAAACCTTACCCACATTTTATATCCTTTACTATGAAAAAAAATCTTGCCTTGCTGGCTATATTTCTATTACTAGGAACCAGCGCTTTACCACAAATGGTTCCCCAAAATGAATCGTTTGAAAGTTCTTCTATATTTCCTGCTCCGGGATGGAGACAGCAAAAATATATTACGAATGTAAACACTGCCTTCGAGCTTCAGCCTGCAGCAACAGCTTCCAATCCTTCACCTGGATCTTCGCCTGGAGGAGGTGCTAATTTGATGATGTTTAATTCATTTGTTGGAACGAACAATGACACCTCCATCATGATTACTAAGCCCTTTGATTTTAGTAATAATGCAGGAGTAAATCCTCAGTTTAGTTTTTACATGTACCGTGATAACGGGTTGTCAGGTAATGATGATCATATAAGAGTTTATATTAATATTAATCCTTCTATCACTGGCGCAACGTTGTTGTCAAATACATCGGGGGCAAGTAAAATACCAAGGTATAGTGGAAGCTCACCGGCAGCCACGGCAAACACTTGGAATCAGTATACTTATAGTTTGCCAGCGGCAACTTATACATCGAAAAGATATTATTTTTTCATCATGGGTATTGGTAAGGATGGTAACAATATGTATCTGGATCAAATTACCACAAATACTTTCCCTTCTCCTATGTTTCCGGCTGATGTGAGTTTTAATTTGTTTTCACAGAATACGGCCTTCGTTGGTAATGGTACAAAGAATAGCATGGTGGTAGGGATTCGCTGTATTGTTGGCGGAGGAAGTGGTTGCGGAGTTGTGAACGGTGCTTCGTCTACTGCAGTAAAATTGGATTCACTCCTGCTCAATACGAATGGAACCACCAAACTTTCAGATATTGAGAATGCAAAAATTTATTATACAGGAGGAAGTATTTTATTTGATACAACTTATGTAAGCCCATTTCCATTTACAGCGGGTGCAGATGATTACCCCGCACGTAAATTCGGTCAAACGATTGCCGTACCGGGTACAAACATCGATTTTGTGAATGGCGGAGTGACTTGTAATTATTTGGAATTTGATACCACCTATTACTGGTTAACTTATGATGTTAAAACAAATGCAACTTTGGGTGATTTATTGGATGCTAGTCTTCGAAAAGCGGCTGTAGGTGGAACAGCAGGAGCATGTCCATCGCCAGGTGGATCTGGATTGAGTGTTTCACCAGCTCCCGGAGGATTTTCGTTACCCGGGGCCAGCATCATTGATGTTCCTTATTGTATGGGCTCCTACCTGGTGGGTACTTCACGAAATAATTTCTCTTACTCCAGTAATGATTATATCGCTCATGTTATTTTAAGTGGAGCGAGTGGCACTGCCATTAATACAACAACAGGCGCGAAAAATAATAATACGGGATTACCAGCGAGTTTGACTTGTCTAGTTTTTAATGGTGGAACAGGATGCGACTTCACAGCACATCCGCCCGATTATGAATTTTGGCCCTCTGTAACCGGCCGCACTGCTGCTTTAACTCAAGGATCATCTTACTCCGTTCAAGTAAGAGCGGGTGCTTGGCCAATAGATAATAATATCGCCGTTTTCATTGATTTCAATCGAGATGGTGATTTTTCGGATGCAGGTGAGAAATTAGGGCAGGTAACCTTGAACGGATTTGCGATCGGGAATATACCTTTTACTATTCCGGCAATAGGTTATAGTGGCGTAACAAGAATGCGTGTACGTGAAGTAACCGGCGATGGTAATATCGAACCATGCACCGTAGAAACGTATGGTGAAATTGAAGATTTTATAGTTACCATTCTTCCTGATTGTCCTGTAGGAACTAAATTGTGGTTAGGAAATACTTCGGATTGGAATGATCCTGCAAATTGGTGTAATGGGTTGCCTACAAATTCCGATAATACTTCTATTGATCGTGCTTTGGTTTTTCCTCCCGCAGGTACTCCAACGCGCCCTTACTTTTATCCAGTAGTGAAATCTAACACCACTGCGATGACTAGAGATTTAACGATCTCTTCTTTGGATTCGATTGTGATTGATGCTCCGGTTCCAAGTTTAAATTCGATCAAAGTGGCAAAAGATCTTACCAACAATGGAAATTTATTAGTGAACAGTGCTTATTCAAGTAGTATTGAACTTGGCAATGGAAATATTTTAAATAATATTTATACTCCTTTTAAAGCGCAAAGTACAGATGCTCGAACTCAAATTATTTATTCGGCTTCTGAGTTGGCTGCGGCCGGAATGATGGCAAACGATCTAATAAATGGGCTTGAATTTTACTTGTGGTTTAAAGCAAGTATTAGTGCGTTTAATAATTTTACAATCAGCTACGCATTGGTTCCGTTTATCCAACATTCTAGCAATGTCCCTTACGCAGGGGCTATGCTAACTGTTTATGGGCCTACTTCATTTACTACGCTTTTTCCTGACCCCAACATGATCAATTTACAGAAACCTATTGTTTGGGATGGAACAAGTAGTTTGTTAGTGCAAATCTGTTTCGACAATATGACCAACACCGGTTCAAATGATGACCGGATAGAAATTACACAAACAACCGGCTTGAATTCAACTTTAGTATTATCCTCCACTGCAAATGCCAACGCTGGTTGTGCATTAGTTCCGGGAGCTGGAGTAACTGATAATTTCTTCGTTGGTTTGGGTTCATTCCGACCCAATTTTACTTTTTTATTGGACCGCACTTATGGTAAAGCCGTCATTAATGTACAAGAAGACTGGATCAATAATGGTTCCTTTGAAGCTAGATATAGTCGTGTATTAATGGATAATTCCATTGCTCAAACAATAACAGGTTCTCAAGTAACCACATTTAATGAGCTAGAAATAAATAAAGGTGCCAATACGCAAACGGTCACGATGTTAAAAAGAATAATTGTTGACTCTACTCTCGTGCTAACACAAGGTTCGTTGTTGATGAATGGATTTAATATTAACATGAATAATCCTGCTGAAAGTACAGGGAGTTTAGTTAATCCTCAAGGTCCGTTTTCAAGAACAAATGGATTTTTAATTTCTGAAAATGAGTTGTCTTCTGTAGTATGGAAAAATATTAATTCTGAAACCGGTTATCGAGTGATACCATTTGGAAGTAATGTGGGATCTCCATCTTATATTCCATTTTCTTTTAATCATAAAAGCGGAAATATTGGAAATGTAACGGTCTCTACTTACAATGCTCCAGCTAATTTACCATTTCCAAGTACGGTAACTCATTTGAATAATACTGCAATTCCTCCTGTGAATAATGCAGCAGCTACTACAGATCGTTTTTGGATAGTTCAAAAAACAGGAAGTAATCCAGTTGCCGATATCGTCTTTCGATTTACGGCATCAGAAAGACCAGTAGGGATGTCTGCATTCAATCAAGGTAAAGCGCAGCCGTATCGCACTTCTTCAAGTACGAATTCGTGGATACGTTTAATAACGCCTTTTACTGCCTCATCTTATACGCAATCTTATGGAACGAATGCTTCGCCTGCATTTGATTCTGTTAGAGTTTCAAATTGGGATTGGCCTACAGTACCGCAAAGTCCGGCACCCTATACGGATCCTGCCGGCGCCATTGGAAATTTGCATCCGTGGGTGGTATCTCTTAATAATTCACTCTGCGGATATGGCGTACCATCTGGATTAATAGTTTCTGTTCTTAATGTAACTCATGCAACATGTCCTAGTTCAACGAACGGAAGTATTGCTGTTTCTGTGTCAGGTGGTTCACCGCCTTACGCCTACTCATGGAGCAATGGAAGTGTAACTTCTACTATTAATAATTTATCTGCCGGTACGTATACAGTTACTGTAACCGATGTAAATGGATTGACAGGTTCTTTATCAGTAGTAGTTAATGCCTTGAATCAATTACCTGCACCCCTCGGAGCTATGGCGGGCCCAATTACGGTGTGTGCAGGTTCCACAGGTATCTCTTACATTGTTCCTGCTTCTTCTGGCGCCACCGGTTATCAATGGACTGCACCTGCTAATGCATCTATTTCTTCAGGTCAGGGAACTACGATTGTAACAGTGAATTATTCTGCCGGTTTTGTTGGAGGTAATTTATGCGTAAAAGCCAATAATGTTTGCGGTTCAACAGCTTCTTCATGCATTGCAGTGATTGGATTTTCTTCGGCTCCAAGTACCCCTTCAACTATTTCTGGTACTAGCTATGGAGTATGCGGATTAACACGTACCTATACGGTTACTAATGTCTCGAATGTTTCTTATTCTTGGTCTGTTCCTGCGGGTGCAACCATAGTTTCCGGACAAGGAACTAATTCTGTTTCGATACAATTCACAACATCGTTTGTTTCAGGAGCAATTTCAGTGGTGGCCACTAATGCATGTGGTAACAGCAGTGCACGTACTAAAACAGTGTATGGTAAACCATCGAAGCCTACTGTCATTAATGGACCAACGCAATTGTGTATTACAGATACCGTAGTGTTTTCTACAGTTGCTGTTTTTGGAAATAATACGTACACCTGGACAATGCCTACTGGACTTACCATTTTATCCGGACAAAATACAACTAGTATATCGGTGAAAGTGGGCGCCGCGGCAGTTGGTGGTGATGTTTGTGTGAAGGCGAAAAACAGTTGTGGAAGTTCAGCTAATTTATGTTTAACGGTAGGTATCATTGCAAATCCATTGGCCATTGGAACTATTACTGGTAATGCAAGTGGAGTTTGTAATTCCACAAAAAATTATTCAGTAGTTAATCAGGCAGGTGTAACATTTAATTGGGCGGTTCCAGCGGGTGCAACCTTGGTTTCCGGACAAGGTACGAATGCAGTTAGTATTTCATATAGCAATTCCTTTGCCTCTGGAAACATTGTTGTAACAGGAACTAATTCATGTGGAAACTCAACTAGCGCTTCCAAAACCATTACCGGGAAGCCAGCTATTCCAACGACTATTACAGGTCCAACGAGTGTGTGTTTTAATGGTCAAAATATAAATTATTCATGTAGCAATTCAACGGGAGCTACCAGCTATACGTGGACAATTCCTGCTGGTGCAAGTTTAGTGAGTGGACAAGGAACAAATTCTATTTTGCTCAATTTTGCAAGCACTGTTGGAAATGTTCTTGCATTGAAAGTAAAGGCAAGTAATGCATGTGGTACTAGTTCAAATAAAACATTAAATATTACGATGCTTAGTTGTCCAAGACTTGGCCAAGATAAAATAGCGGAAATCTTACTCTATCCTAACCCTGTAAAAGATGAACTTACCTTGTCGTGGTTCACCAATGCAGAGGAGGATTTGCAAGTTACTTGTATCGATATTCTTGGACAACAATTGATGAGCAAGAATTATGAAAGCGAAGAAGTAGCTGCTGGAATAAAAATTAATACTTCCAATTTCTCCAATGGCGTTTATTTTATTCGCGTAGTTCAAGGCGAAATAGTTCGAACGCGGAAGTTTGTTGTGAAGCATTGATGATAGCTTCTAGCTGCTAGCTATTTTTTCTTTGAATAAATAATTGAGCTTCGAAAAGGAAGTAGTTGCTGGCTACTAGCACTGACATGGTTTATATAGATTTGATGTTTAGTGATAGTATTATACCATTTATACATAGTATGTAGTCCAATTATATATATAAAAAAGGATGTATTATTCGAGCAGTAATTTTTAATAAACAGGAATTTCGTTGTGTGAGGTGCGGAGGTCGTCCAGGCAACAGCGCGAACCGATTTTTGCTGAACCGATGAAGTAAAGAGATAGCACAAAGGATTGTTCAGTGGTTGCAAAAGAAAATAGAAAGCAGAAGCCGCAAAAATGGGTTGGTGTTGGGTGGCGTGCTTTCTTTGGTTACTTTCTTTTCACGTAAAAGAAAGTAACAAGTAAAATAGGACTAGAATCTTAATTTAAAACTAAAATTTATTTAATTGATGTCCGAAGAACCAAATCAACATATGATATATA
>JBJXGU010000001.1:0-2792 GCA_046160245.1 Bacteroidia bacterium | reverse complement strand
TATTCCAACCTCCGCTTAATTCAAGCTGTAAAGGCAAATCCCAATGGTATAATGTAACCCATGGAGTGATTCCTCTTGCTAAACAAGCATCAATAAGTCGATCGTAATAGTCTATTCCTTTTTGATTAATGTTTCTTGTTCCTTGTGGTAAAACCCGGGGCCACGAAATCGAAAAGCGAAAATTAGGAATATGTAATGATTGCACAATGTCTAAATCTTCTTCATAGCGATAGTAAAAGGAATTTGCAATTTCGGGAGTATGTCCACCAGCAATTTTCCCTTTTCGCAACGAAAATTCATCCCAGATGCTGGGCCCTTTCCCATCTAAAAACGAAGCACCTTCAGTTTGCAATGCAGAGGAAGCAATACCCCAATGAAAAGTTTTTTTTACGTCCTTCACCGGTTGCTTAAGCTAGTTTTACTTTAGAGGGGCGCGTTAATCTTTGTAAAATAGACTGATCAGAATAAAAATTATTTTCATCTAATTCTTGTCCTGCATGTCTTTCAATAATCTGATCTAATAAATCGGAAGTTTCATCTGGATAATCAACAGAAATTGTATTTAACTGTTGAAACCAACTATCTAGTTTAGGAAGTTGTTTTTCTTTCAAGTTCGGCAAAATTTCTACACCCATCGATTTTAATACAGCCGCATTGCAATGTTGTTCGTATTGCGTTTTCATCGGAATGGCTAATAACGATTTTCCTAAAAAAAGCGCTTCTGCAGTAGTGCCAAAACCCGCATTGCAAATTACTCCAGATGATTCCGCCATGCTTTTTACAAAAGTATCTTGGTTGATAGGAATCACACGGAAGTTCCGATGTCGATAGGTGATTTTTGATTTTTTACTGAATAGTTGGAAATCAATATCAGAATACGTTTTCAATTTCTTGATCACTTTTTCATCTTCGTAGCTTGGAAGGTATACCGTAATGTAAGGCTTGGTATCCACTTTTGCATTGCGAATTTCTTGTCGAATTATTGGCGTATGAATACTCGCATCAAATTTTTTAAAGTGAAAACCATAATTGAAAGTTCCCGGTGCATAATGATTTAATATCATTTTGCCGAATGGATCTTTCGTTTTAGGTTTAGGAGCTAATGGATGCAGACTAGCTACTTGATTACTCAGTCCAACACAAACTTTATTTTTTAAATGACAGGCCCATGCCGATACGGGTTCGAAATCACTAATGACTAAATCGTATTTTTCAACAGGTAAGCTTTTAATTTCTTTTAAGAGTTGAATCGAATCTAGATTCATGTACGTGCGAAGAATATCTACACCTCCTTGCTTCCCAAAAACAAATCCCATTCCTTTGTAATTATATTCCACCGGAAAAGGAACCTTTAAATCCCACTGCGAAGCACTGATGAGAACATCAACATTCGCTTTTTTCTTTAGTATCGGAATGATCTCAAGCGCTCTGCTGATATGTCCGTTACCCGTGCCCTGTATGGCATAAAGTATTTTCATTCTTCTTAATAATTTTAGTGGAGGATTCGTTATTGCTGGAATATATTTCGCCGAGTAGGATGTTAAACAATTCCTTGTTGTTTAAGTATACAAAGTTGTTTACTATTTCTTGCTCTGGATCATTTTCAAATTGCACTTGGGCTGGATGATGGTAAAGCGACCATTTGTTTTCATGATATTCCAAAGCCGTAAGGTTCTCTACCCAATCACCACTATTTAAATAGCCAACTTCTCCATGCTCATTTTTAATGGTTCTGATCTCAGGTTGATGGATGTGTCCACATACTACATAATCATATCCATTGCTAATGGCAATATCTGCACAAATCACTTCAAAATTGTTGATGTACTTCACAGCACTCTTCACTCCATTCTTTATTTTTTTGGATAAAGATATTTTCTCTCTACCCAATTTTTTTAATATGCTATTAGTACATGCGTTAATTAAAATGAGAAGGTCGTAGCCTATCGCACCTAATTTTGTTAGCCACTTTGCATGTTGCATGGTTACGTCAAACACATCACCGTGAAACACCCAAGCACGCTTCCCATCCATCTCTAATACAAGCTTGTTGTCAATAGATAAATTGCCTAATTGAAATCCAGAAAATTTTCGAAGCAATTCATCATGATTTCCCGTGATGTACTGTACAGGAACACCACTCGTCGCTAAAGAAATAATTTCTTTTACCACTTGCATGTGATCTTTTGGAAAATAGTTTTTACTGAATTGCCACATGTCAACAATGTCACCATTCAAAATTAACCTTCCAGGTTGTATTGATTTTAAGTATTGGCAAAGCTCCTTGGCATGGCAACCATATGTGCCTAAATGAACATCAGAAATAACTACTACTTCAACTTCTCTCCTCTCTTGCTTTATCTTTGTAGTAGTCTTCAAGCCGTGGTGGGGTTTTTAAAGTCTACCGAAAGCCGATCATAGTGAAAATTTTTATTCCAAATTATAGTAATTTTTAGAATAGAAAAGCGCTCTATAAAAGCCCAGCTTATTTTATTTAAAAATGCATGTATCACTTTATTTTTCACGATACAATATTACGCGCAGAATGTTAGAATTTTATTAACAAGAAGTTAGATGATTGTTAATAATCTAGATGGGAATGGAAAAAGCAAGGTTTGTAATTCTATTGCTTGTTAGTGCTTACTGAGTATTTAAAGGATCTTGAGGGATCGCAATTTATTTGCTAATGATCTAGTTGAGACAAGGCTTTCCTAGTTAAGACAAGGCTTTCTTAGTTGAGACAAGGCTTTCTTAGTTGAGACAAGGCTTTCTTAGTTGAGGCAAGGCATGCC